>JAEDKS010000002.1 GCA_016295665.1 Clostridia bacterium | reverse complement strand
TCTACATCAGCCCCTACCTGGCGCGGCTGCTGGAAAACAGCCTGCTGGAGGTCAGCCCCGGCATCCTGGAGGCCGGGCAGGCCATGGGCGGCTCCGTGCTGCAGATCATCCGCTACTTCCTGCTGCCCGAGGCGCTGGGCTCCATGGTGCTGGCGCTGACCACCGGCGCCATCGGCCTGCTGGGCGCCTCTGCCATGGCGGGCTATGTGGGCGGTGGCGGCGTGGGCGACCTGGCCCTGACCTACGGCTACGAGAAGATGAACACGCCCCTGATGATTCTGACCGTCATCCTGCTCATCCTGTTCGTGCAGCTGCTGCAGTTCATCGGCAACCGGCTCTCCCGCCGCCTGCGGGAGCACCGGTGACACAAGCGGTATCCGTCCCTTTTCCGGAGAGGGATTGATATACAAAGCCCGGACAACACCATCCATCACCATACGACATCAGGAAAGGAAGGAATTCCCATGAAAAAGCTCTTTGCCCTGCTGCTGGCCCTGTCCCTGCTGACCGTGTCCTTCGCCACCCTGGCGGAGGAGACCGGCAAGACCGAAATCCTCTACTCCAAGTCCCAGGGCCCCTACACCGAGCTGTTCGAGGCCGCCATCGTCCCGATTCTGGAGGCCCAGGGCTACACCCTGACCGTGGTTGAGACCTCCGAGCTGCTCATCGCCGACCAGCTGCTGAACAGCGGCGAGGTGGACGTGAACGTGGAGCAGCACAGCGCCTATGCCGCCAACTTCAACGCGGCGCAGGGCGGTGATCTGGTCTGCATCTCCCCGATTCCCACGGTGCCCGCCGGTGTGTACTCCGTCAATCACGCCACGCTGGACGAGATCGGCGAGGGCATGACCGTCGCCATCCCCAACGATGCCTCCAACACCGCCCGCTGCCTGCTGATGCTACAGAAGATCGGCTGGATCAAGCTGGACGAGAGCGTCGAGGTGTCCTCCGTGACCGTGGATGACGTGGTGGAGAACCCCTACAACCTCGAGCTCATTGAGCAGAAGAGCCTGACCATCCCCGCCGCCATTCAGGACTATGACTACGTTGCCATCACCGGCTCCGTGGTCTACAACGCCGGCATCGACGCCTCCACCGCCCTGGCGAATGAGGACGTGCTGGAGCACCTGGTGCTGCAGGTGACCGTCAAGGCCGAGAACGCCAACACCGACTGGGCGCAGGCCATCGTCGCGGCCTACCACTCCGAGGAGTTCAAGGCCTACCTCGCCGAGAACAACGACGGCCTGTGGTGGGTGCCCGAGGAACTGCAGTAAGCGGCCCCGGGGGCTGCTTTGCCCCTCCCCAGCCCCGCGCATCCCGCCGGACGCTCCCCTCACCCGGGGCGTCCGGCGCTTTTTTGCCCGCAGGCTGCGAATTTTTTCACAAAATCTTCAGCTTCCCCCTTGACGCGGAGAGTTAGATATGATAAACTGCCAAATGGATAGAGACGTCTAACCTCTATACCCCATGAACCACCGGAGCCTTCCGGTGCGGAGAGGAGGCCAGCCATGATGCCCCTGGGAATGACCGCCGTGGGCGATACGGTCACCATCCGGAAGATCACCGGGCGGGACGAGGTGCGCCAGCATCTGGCGGAGCTGGGCTTTGTGGTCGGTGAGATGGTCACCGTTGTCAGTGAGCTGGGCGGCAACATGATTCTGTCCGTCAAGGAAAGCCGGGTCGCCCTGGACAAATCCATGGCCATGCGCATCATGATCTGAAGCATGGTCAGAAGCAGAGGGAGGCGAGCAGCATGAAAACACTCAGGGACGTCAAGGTCGGGGAGAAGGCAACCATCATCCGGCTTCACGGGGAGGGCGCGCTGAAGCGGCGCATCATGGACATGGGCCTGACCCGGGGCACCGAGGTGCTGGTGCGCAAGGTGGCGCCGCTGGGCGACCCGCTGGAGCTGAACGTGCGCGGCTACGAGCTGAGCGTGCGCAAGGCCGACGCGGAGCTCATCGAGGTGGAGTGAGCGCCCGGGAGACCGGCGCGCTTTTTCCCGGCCCGACAGTTAGTTGAAGCTAATTTCAGAAACAGAACGAGGGAGGCAACCGCATGGGAATCAAGATCGCCCTGGCAGGCAATCCGAACTGTGGCAAGACCACCATGTTCAACGACCTGACGGGCTCCAATCAGTATGTGGGCAACTGGCCCGGCGTGACGGTGGAGAAGAAGGAGGGCCGCCTGAAGGGCACGGAGGACGTGACACTGCAGGATCTGCCCGGCATCTACAGCCTGTCCCCCTACACGCTGGAGGAGGTGGTGGCCCGGAGCTATCTGGTGAACGAGAAGCCCGACGCCATCCTGAACATCATCGACGCGACGAACATCGAGCGGAACCTGTACCTGACCACACAGCTGGCGGAGCTGGGCATTCCGATGATGATCGCGCTGAACATGATCGACATCACCCGCAAGAACGGTGACCGCATCGACCTGAAGCGGCTGGGCAACGCGCTGGGCTGCGAGGTGGTGGAGACCTCCGCGCTCAAGGGCGAGGGCTCTACGGAGGTGGCGAAGCGCGCCGCGGCGCTGGCCCGGAGCGGGCAGGTCAGCGAGGCGCCCCACGTGTTCGACGGCAGCGTGGAGCACGCGCTGGCCCACATCGAGGATCTGATCACCCACCACGACGGGCAGGAGGCGGAGCACCACCACCACGCCGACGGCAGCGTGCATCCCGGCGGCATCGTAGCGCCGAACCTGAAGCGCTGGTACGCCATCAAGCTGTTCGAGCGTGACGAGCGCGTGCTGGCGGAGCTGAGCCTGCCGCAGGGCATCCGGGACGCCATCGAGCAGGTCATTCAGGACTGCGAGCGGGAGATGGACGACGACGCGGAATCCATCATCACCAACCAGCGCTACGCCTACATCAGCCGCCTGGTGGCGACCTGCGTGCGCAAGGGCAAGCCCCGGGGCTCCCTGACCACCTCGGACAAAATCGACCGCGTCGTGACCAACCGCTTCCTGGCGCTGCCCATCTTCGTGGTGGTCATGTTCCTGGTGTACTACATCTCGGTGACGACCATCGGCACCATCGTCACGGACTTCACCAACGACGTGTTCGTGGGCGAGTGGATTCAGGCGCCGGTCACCGCGTGGCTGGAGCAGATCGGCACCGCTGACTGGCTGGTGGGTCTCATTGGAGACGGCATCATCGGCGGCGTGGGCGCGGTCATCGGCTTCCTGCCGCAGATGGTGGTGCTGTTCTTCTTCCTGGCCCTGCTGGAGGACGTGGGCTACATGGCGCGCATCGCGTTCATCATGGACCGCATCTTCCGCAAGTTCGGTCTGTCCGGCAAGAGCTTCATCCCCATGCTGATCGGCTCGGGCTGTGGCGTGCCGGGCATCATGGCCTCCCGCACCATCGAGAATGACCGGGATCGCAAGATGACCATCATGACCACCACCTTCATCCCCTGCGGCGCGAAGATGCCCATCATCGGCATGATCGCCGGCGCGCTGTTCCACAACAGCGGTCTGGTGGCGACCTCCGCGTACTTCATCGGCGTGGCGGCCATCGTGATTTCCGGCATCATGCTGAAAAAGACGAAACCCTTCGCGGGCGACCCCGCACCCTTCGTCATGGAGCTGCCCGCCTACCACGCCCCCAGCGCGGTGAACGTGCTGCGGAGCATGTGGGAGCGCTGCTGGAGCTTCGTCAAGCGCGCGGGCACCATCATCCTGGTGTCCTCCATCGCCATCTGGTTCCTGTCGGGCTACGGCTGGGCCCCGGAGGCCGTCGAAGCGCCCGAGGTGCCCGAGACCGCGATTGCCGCGGAGGCCGGGGAGGTCGCGGAGACCGGGGAGACCGAGATCGCGGAAGGCCCCGTGGTGTTCGGCGCGGTGGAGAACATGGATGATTCCATCCTGGGCCGGGTGGGCTCGGTGGTGGCCCCGGTGTTCAGCCCCCTGGGCTTCGGCAACTGGCAGTCCACGGTCGCCACGGTGATGGGCATCGTCGCCAAGGAGGAGGTCGTGAGCGTATTCGGTGTGCTCTACGGCGTGGATAATGAAGAGGAGGAAATCGCCGCAGCGGACATCGTGGACGACGAGGAGCTGTCCGACGACGAGAAGGCCGAGGCCCTGTCCCCCATCGCCGCCGCCTTCGAGGAGAGCAGCGGCGGTCACGGCGCGCTGGCGGCCTACGCCTTCATGATCTTCAACCTGCTGTGCGCCCCCTGCTTCGCCGCCATCGGCGCCATCCGCCGGGAGATGAACAACGGCAGGTGGACATGGTTCGCCATTGGCTACCAGTGCGGCTTTGCCTACGTCATCGCGCTGATCGTGTATCAACTGGGGCTGCTGATGGGCGGTGCCGGCTTCACGGTGGGCACAGCGGCAGCGCTGGTGCTGCTGGCGGTGCTGGTGTGGCTGCTCGTCCGGAAGAACCCCTACGACGACAAGCATCTGACCCGGAAGGTGAAGGCGGCGGCCTGAAGCCCCGCCCGACCCTCCGTATGAAAGGAGTCCGCCTATGACACCCGCAACCCTCATCGTCGGCCTGATCGTGCTGGCGGTCGTCCTGCTGGCCCTCCGGCAGCTGCGCCGGGACAGGAAGCAGGGCAAGTGCGCCTGCACCGGTGACTGCAGCCGCTGCTCCGGCTGCCATTGATCGCCGGGGGCCTCAGCCTCTTGACAAAATCGCGTTGATCCTGTATCATGGAACCATCGTTTCCATGAAGGAAGCAGTCCGGGCCGAACGCCCGGCACTTTCTTCATGGATTTTCATTTGCACGAAAGGGAGACGGACGATGAACAGACAATCCCACCTCTACCGGCTGCTGATCACAGCCATCCTCTTGGCGCTGGGCATGGTGCTGCCCTTCCTGACGGGGCAGATCCCCGCCATCGGGCAGGCCATCAGCCCGCTGCACATTCCGGCGCTGATCTGCGGGCTGACCTGCGGCCCGTTGTACGGAGCGCTGCTGGGACTGGTGCTGCCGCTGCTGCGGTCGGTGGTGTTCGGCATGCCGCCGCTGGTGGCGGTGGGCATCCCCATGGCGTTTGAGCTGTGCGCCTACGGCGCGGTCACGGGGCTGCTCTATCCGCTGCTGCGCCGGGTGTGGCAGCGCCGGAGCCATCTGCTGCCCCTGCTGGCGGCGCTGGTGCTGGCGATGATCGCCGGACGCGTGGCAGGCGGCGCAGCGAAGGCGGTGGTCATGGGCCTGACCGGCGGCAGCTACACCCTGCAGGCCTTCGTGGCGGCCTACCTGACCGGCACGGCCCCCGGCGCGGTCATTCACCTGCTGCTGGTGCCCGCCGTCGTCACCGCCCTGGAAAAGGCGAAGCTGTCCCCTCTGGGCTGATGCCCAGATGACCAAAGCGCCGGAACGGCAAGCGTTCCGGCGCTTTGACGTACAGAAAAGGCGCCGCATCGCTGCGGCGCCTCGTGCCGAAGGCGGGACTTGAACCCGCACGGTATCGCTACCAACGGATTTTGAATCCGTCACGTCTGCCATTCCATCACTCCGGCAGGGGACGGGAAACAGTATAGCATATCCGGCCCCGAAATGCAAGATGGCGGTGGAAATTCCCCAGGGTGCAACAAAAACATGAATAGAACAACAAAGACTATGGCATTGTTGGGAAAATGGGGGTATAATGGTAACTGATTTTGGCGCATCGCAGTGCAAAGCGGCACGAAGGAAAACGGGAGGGACAGAGATGCGATACGACCGGGCACAGCTGCTGGAGCGGCTGCTGACGGGCTATTCCGGCAGCTACGACATCGACCGGGCGGAGACCGGGGCCATCCCTGCCCTGCAGGCACGGGCGCACTTCCATGTGGAGGAGGCGCAGTATGTCATCAGCCGCCGGGCCACCATGTGGGAGACGGAGAGCGACGAGTACGTGTGGTTCTTCTCCCTGCCCCGCCTGACGGCGGAGGACTGTGAGCGCTGCATCCGCTTTGCCCACGAGGAGGGCATGAGCAAGATCGACCTGTCGGGAGAGAGACATCACATGGTCACCCGGCTGGTGGCTGTGTTTCTGACGGACGAGGCCGAACCGGAGGCCCTCGCGCACGTTCAGAAGTGCCGCCTGTACAAAAGTTTTCAATTTTCGCTCAGGGGCTGGATGGAGTTCCATGCGGTCGCTGCCGATCTTGGGAAGGAATCGGTGGTCTCCAATCCCTGCGGACGGGAGACGGCGAAATTTTTGAAAACCCTGATGTGCCCGGAAACCGGGCGCAAAGGGAAAAAACGCCTCGGGCTGCTGCGAAGGATGCTGCAATGAGGAAGCACCCTCCGTGCCCGGGCACCGCGTCCCGGAGGGGACGCAGACAAGGAGAAAGGGGAATCTGTACTCATGAACGGTTTGCTGCTTCTGCTGATCGGCATCGCCGTGCTGATCTGCGGCTATATCTTCTATGGCCGCTACCTGTGCAAGCAGTGGGGCGTCGGTGAAAACGACCTGCCCACGCCTGCGCATACGCTGGAGGACGACGTGGACTACGTCCCCGCCAAGACCCCCGTGCTGATGGGCCATCACTTCTCGTCCATCGCCGGCGCTGGCCCCATCACCGGCCCCATCCAGGCCGCGATCTTCGGCTGGGTGCCCTGCGTGCTGTGGATTCTGGTGGGCGGCATCTTCTTCGGCGGTGTCCATGACTTCGGCGCCCTGATCGCCTCCGTGCGTCATGGCGGCAAGTCCATCGGCGAGATCATCTCCATCAACATGAGCAAGCGCGCCAAGCGCCTGTTCATCACCTTCGCCTACCTGACCCTGATTCTGGTGGTCGCGGCCTTCGCGTCCATCGTCGCGGGCACCTTCGGCGCCACCGAGGTGAACGCGCCCATGGTGGACGGCAACGTGGTCACCCTGGCTGAGGGCGTGGACGCCGCCGTGCTCGAGGGCGCCACCGTGGTAGACGGCGTGGTCGTTGACGCCGAGGGCGCCGCGCTGGAGGGCGTCACCATCAACACCAACGTGACCAAGGTTGGTGACAAGGTGTATACCGCCGCCTCCGCGACCAACTCCTCCGTGGCTGTGGTGTCCGTGCTGTTCATCTTGGTTGCGATCGCCTTTGGCTTCCTGGTGTACCGCCGCCATGCCTCCATGCTGGTTTCCACCGTCGCGGGCGTGATCGCCATCTGCATCTGCATGTTCGTCGGCATGAACTGGCATCCGCTGTATCTGTCCGCCAACACCTGGATGTGGATCGTCGGTGTGTACATCACCATCGCCTCCATCACCCCCGTGTGGATTCTGCTGCAGCCCCGTGACTACCTGTCCTCCTTCCTGCTCTACGCGATGATGGCGGTGTCCGTGTTCGGCATCCTGGTGGCCCATCCGCAGATGCAGGATGCCGCCGGCGTGGGCCTGCAGGCCTTCGGCGGCCTGGCGCCCACCAACGCGAACGGCGCGCAGCCCATCTTCCCGGTGCTGTTCACCACCATCGCCTGCGGCGCTATCTCCGGCTTCCATTCCCTGGTGTCCTCCGGCACCACCTCCAAGCAGCTGGACCGTGAGCGGGACGCCAAGCCCATCGCCTACGGCGGCATGCTGCTGGAGTGCGCGCTGGCCGTGATCACGCTGGTGGCCATCGCCTATGCGCGTCAGATCGGTACCACGGCGGGTGCCACCGACATCTTTGCGGGCGGCATCGCGGGCATGGCCTCCGTCATCGCGGGCGGCTACGGCTCTCCCCTGTACAACGTGCTCTACACCCTGCTGGTGCTGACCTACTCCGCGTTCTGCCTGACCTCCCTGGACACCGCCACCCGTCTGGCGCGCTTCATGTTCCAGGAGTTCTGGCTGGACAGCGCTGCCGGCGAGACCGTGAAGAACGTGAAGGGCTTCCGCAAGGTGCTGACCAACCCGCTGGTGGCGACCCTGATCACGGTGGTGCTGGGCGTGTTGCTGGGCCTGAACGGATATGGCAAGATCTGGGCGCTGTTCGGATCCGCGAACCAGCTGCTGGCGGCGCTGGGCCTGCTGGCTGTGGCGACCTGGCTGGGCAACATCGGCAAGAACAACAAGATGTTCCTGCTGCCCATGGCCTTCATGCTGGTCGTGACCATCTCCTCCCTGTGCATCAACACCTACAACCAGGTGCTGAAGATCGTCGCGGGTAGCGCCGACTGGGGCCCCTGGGCGCAGGTGATCATCGGCGTGCTGCTGGTGGTGCTGGCGGTGGTGCTGGCTATCGAGGGCGTGCAGACCATCCGCAAGCCCAAGCAGCAGAAGGCTGCCGCGTAAGCAGCTCAGGCTTCCCTTCCCACAGAGCAAGGGGCACTCGTACGGGTGCCCTTTCTCTTTACAGCCCACCCAAGGAGGTGTCCCATGCGCATTCGTAAGATCATCCATGTCCACACCGGCGAGGCCGCGCCCGAGGAGGTGCTGTCCCGGCTGAAGCAGGGCGATACGCTGCCCGGCGGCGTGTGCGTCACGGATCGGGAAATCCGCTTCACCCGGCACTATCGCCCGGTGTACCTGCCCTACGACGAGATCGTCTGGGCCTATCGTCAGGTGGCGGAGGTGCAGCTCCGAATGGGCTGCTGCAGCGGCGTGATGCCGGAGTACCGCCTTGTGCTGCGCGACGCCGCAGGCCGCGAGGCCATCGCGGTCTTTCAGCAGGAGAGCGGCGCCGTCTACGCCCTGAACGCCATCGCCCAAAACAACCCCGCCGCCGCCATCGGCTTCACTGCGGAGAATAAGGCACGCTTCCTGCCGGAGGCGGAAAAGCAGGTATAACCAGACCGTGCATCCCGGGCCGGTTCCTCCCCTGCAGGGAGAGCCGGCCCTTTTCATGGCACAAATCCCATGGGATTGCATTGTAAATTCTGCCACCTGCCCCGCGCAGGGCCGGGCTTTTGTTGACAATGCCGTATGATTATGGTAGAATTTACTCTGGTAAAAAAGGAGGATTTTCAGCATGAAACGAGTGCTTGTCATGCTGCTGGCGCTGCTGCTGGCTGTGTGCTGTCAGCCCGCGCTGGCGGAGGAGGCTGCCCTGCGCGGCTATTCCGCTTCGGACGGCTATGTGTATGTTGCCCTGGGACAGTATCCGCAGGAGGCGGATGGGGCCGTGCTGCCGATTGTCTGGCGCGTGCTGGCGACGGAGGACGACCACGCCTATCTGCTCAGCGAATATATTCTGCAGGCGCACCGTCTGCACGACGACTACAAGGCCTGGGAAAAGTCCGGCGGCGACTTTGCCATCACCGAGATGTGCGCCTTTCTGAACGGCGAGTTTACCCAGACCGCTTTCACCGACGCGGAGCTGCCGCTGCTGGTGGAAACGGAAAGCTACGGTCGTCTGTTCCTCGTGACCAAGGACGACCTGAAGAACGCGTCCTACGGCTTCACCTTGGATGAATCGCGGAAGGCCTGGGGCACCGCCTGGGCCACGCGTCCCAACGCCAAAGGGCAGAGCGACCTGTTTATCTACCGTTCCGCCCGGGGCAACCACAGCCCCTACTGGACGCTGACCCAGTCCACCACCAATCCGCAGGCTGCCTGCTGCACCAAGGCCAAGGGCAACATCGGCTATATCAACGTCATCACGGTGGACGAGGGCTGCCGTCCCGCCTGCTACCTCGACCTGTCCCTTGCCGTCATCACAGGCGGCAGCGGCACGCTGGATGACCCGTACACCATCGGGGCAAAGGAGGCGGAGTAAACCATGAGGAAGTGGCTGATCGGCCTGCTGCTGGCGCTGCTGCTGGGGGTATCCGCCACAGGTCTGGCGGCGGAGGCCCCCGACCTGACGGAGAGCTGCACCTTCAAGGCGTCCAATTCCTACTACAAGTACACCATGATGTACGACCGCAAGTACACCTCCCACTGGCGCACCGAGAAGGCCCAGAGGAACCCCTGGATCACCATCGACGCGCCGGACGCCACGCCCATCCACGGCCTGTACATCTGCTTCGCGCAGATGCCCGAGAGCTATGAGATTCAGGTGAAGCAGGGCAGCGACTGGGTCACCTACTGCGAGGGCGACACCTCCTACTACCACGCCTACATCGCCATCCCGGAGGGCGCGGATGCCATCCGGCTGTATGTGACGCAGGAGAAGGCCTTCCAGCTGGACATCAACGAGCTGTTCGTGCTGGGCGCGGGCGATGTGCCCAGCTGGGTGCAGCGGTGGGAGCCCACACCGGAGAACGCCGACCTGCTGCTGGTGGCGACGCATCCCGACGATGACCTGATCTTCTTCTGCGGCGCCATCCCCACCTACGCGGTGGATCGGGGCTATTCGGTGGCGATCTGCTACTATACCTACTCCAACACCACCCGCCGCTCCGAGCTGCTCAACGCACTGTGGAGCATGGGCTATCACAGCTATCCCATCATCGGCGATTTCCCGGACAAATCCCAGAGCAAGGTGTCCGACTGCTACAAGACCGCCGGCGGCGAGAGCAAGGTGCTCGCCTTCTTCACCGGGGTAATTCAGCAGGTGAAGCCGCAGGTGGTGGTCTCCCACGACGTGAATGGCGAGTACGGTCACGGACAGCACAAGATGGTGGCGGACGCGCTGCAGAAGGTCTATGACCTGGCTGCCACGGGCGAGAACGCCTGGCAGGTGCAGAAGCTGTACCTGCACCTGTGGGAGGAAAACCAGATTCGCGTGGACTGGGACGTGCCGCTGGGCGCCTATTACGGTCAGACCGGGCGCGACCTGGCCATTCAGGCCTTCACCTACCACGTCACGCAGGACGGCACCAAGTATGACGTGGCCAATACGGGCGTAGAATATGACAACGAGCTGTTCGGCCTGGTGCGCAGCGAGGTGGGGCCGGATGTGGAGAAGAATGACTTTCTGGAGAACATCGGCGCGCCGAAGCCGACGCTGGAGCCCGGCGTGACCCCCACGCCCGCGCCGACCCCCGTCCCCACCCCGGAGCCCGCGTACCTGTCCACCCTGCCGGCGCTGAACGAAAAGGGCTATCTGGACGAGGGCGAGTATGTGCTGGCCAACAACACCGAGGGCCTGTTCGTGTACATCAGCCAGACCGTCAAGGTGGTCATTGAGCGCAAGTACGACGGCGGACAGAACCTGACCTGGTACGACGCTGAAATCTGGTGCGACACCGAGGCGGGCGAGTATCTGAAAACCTACCCCTACAACCCGAACAAGCTGTCCGAAACTGCGGACATCGAGGACACCGCGAAGCGCAATCAGCTGGCCTTCGCCATGAACACGGACTACTACGTCTACCGCAAGGGCGGCACGCGTCCCATCGGCCTGATCATCCGCGACGGCGAGATTCTCTACGAGAAGGCCTACAAGGACTACACCACCCTGTTCCCGAATCTGGACACGCTGGCCTTCTACCCCGACGGCAGCATGGAGGTCAACGCCAGCTGTGAAATGACCGGCGAGGAATACCTGGCGAAGGGCGCCGTGAATGTGTACTCCTTCGGCCCCATCCTGCTCAAGGACGGTCAGTTCAGCGACTGGGTTCTGGCCCGGAAGGACTCGAAGCAGCCCCGCTGCGCCGTGGGCATGATCGAGCCGGGACACTACATCTGCATCCTGTGCGAAGGCCGCCTGACCCGCAGCGACGGCGTCACGCTCAATCAGCTCATGCAGATGATGAAGGCCCGGGGCTGCACCCTGGCGTTCAACCTGGACGGCGGACAAACCGCCGCCATGACGTTCATGGGCCAGCGCATCAACGAGATCGGCAAGTACGAATCCAACGGCAAGATGACCACGAGCCCCCGCAAGACCACGGAGGTCATGGGCATCGGCATCTCGGAGCAGGTGGGCCAGATCGAGTTCCAGTAAGCCTGTGCCGCTTCCCCGAACAAAACGGGCAGGGCCATCCCCCTGCCGGAGGTACACATGAAAGAACGGATGCTGATCACTGGTGGTCATCCCCTGCAGGGTACCGTGCGCGTCAGCGGCGGCAAGAACACGGCGGTGGCGGTCATTCCCGCCACGCTCCTGTGCGATGAGCCCTGTACCATCGAGAATCTGCCCGACATCGACGACGTGCGGGTGCTGGTGGACATTCTGCAGTCCCTGGGCGCCCGGGTTGACTATGTGCCCGGCGCGTTCATGACGGTGGATCCGCGCCCCGCCGAGGGCCGGGAGGTCTCCTATCAGGATGCCCGGAAGCTCCGCGCCAGCTACTACCTGCTGGGAGCGCTGCTGGGCCGCTGCGGAGAGGCGAAGGTGCCCTATCCGGGCGGCTGCCGCATCGGCTCCCGGCCCATTGACCAGCATCTGAAGGGCTTCGCCAGCCTGGGCGCGGAAACCGAGGAGATCGGCGGCACCTACCACATCGTGGCGGAGGAGCTGGTGGGCAGCGACGTGTTCTTTGACGTGGTCACCGTGGGCGGCACCATCAACGTGATGCTTGCCGCCGCCAAGGCCAAGGGCACCACCATCATCTACAACGCCGCCAAGGAGCCCCACATCGTGGATCTGGCGAACTTCCTGAACAGCATGGGTGCGAAGGTGAAGGGGGCCGGCACGGATGTGATCCGCATCAAGGGTCAGGGCTACCTGCACACCACCACCTACGCGGTCATCCCCGACCAGATCGAGACGGGCACGCTGATGATCGCCGCCGCCGCCACCCGGGGCGATGTGGTCATCAACGGCTGCATCCCCACCCATATGGAGGCGCTGACCGCCAAGCTGCTGGAGATGGGCATCCGCGTCACGGACAGCGACGATGCCATCCGCGTGCGCTCCTCCTCCAGCGGCGTGCGGGCGGTGAACATCAAGACGCAGGTCTACCCGGGCTTCCCCACCGACCTGCAGCAGCCCATGAGCGCCTTGCTGACCACCGCCCGGGGCACCAGCGTCATTCAGGAGACCATCTTTGAGAACCGCTTCCGGCACATGGACGAGCTGAGCCGCATGGGGGCCCGGGTTCGCATCATGGATCGCACCGCCATCGTCGAGGGCGTGGAGGAGCTGCACGGCGCCCCCGTGACCACCACCGACCTGCGCGCGGGCGCGGCGCTATTGGTGGCGGGGCTGATGGCGCGGGGCGTCACGGAGATTTACGAGCTGGAGTACATTGACCGGGGCTACGAGCACATCGAGCAGAAGCTCTGCTCCCTGGGCGCGGACATTCACCGGGAGGCCATCTGCTGACGGCGCGAGCACCCCGCTCCCGCCGCTGAAACGGAGGTGATTTCCACGAGCGACCCCTTTGCGGCCCTTGGCATCCCACCCACGGCAACGGCGGAGGAGGTCCGCCATGCCTATCACCTGCTGGCAAAGCAGGGCCACCCCGACCAGTTTCAGGACGCTGCCGCCCAGCACGCAGCCCAGGAGCGCATGATCGCGCTGAACCACGCCTATCAGGAGGCGCTGCGTCTGGCCACCGACCGGGCCGCCAAGCCCTACACGCAGCAGATCGCCTGCGAGGACGCGGTGCAGCTGGCCCGGAAGATGCTGCGGCAGCGCAGCCCGGAGAGCGCCCTGCGTCAGCTGATGCGCGCCCGCACCCGGAACGCGGCCTGGTTCCATCAGCAGGGGCTGATCCTGATGGCGATGGAGCAGTACGACTCGGCCTGCCAGTCCTTCCGGGAGGCGGTACGCCGCGACCCCAACAACATCGAATACCGCCGTGGCGCCCTCGATGCCACCATCGCGCTGCGCAAATCCCAGACGCTGATGGGCCGCATCCGGAAGCTGCTCCGGCATCACCGGAAGTAACGACGGGTTCCCTGCCGGGAGCCCGCCGTTTTCTGTGGCGTTCGCTTGACATTTCCCATCTCCTGTGCTATGCTGTTCCCATCACCGCGAAAGCGGATTTGCTGGAGGCAGTATGTCATCGGTTGCGTAAGGGGCAGGAAGGTGCAGGCAGGCACCGTGGCGGCATGACCGCCTGTTTGCTTTGCCCTTCCGCCGGGCCGATGCGCTGTCTTTTTTGCTGCGTCCATCCCGTGGCCTTTCGCGTCAGCCCGCCCGGCACTGCCCGTCTCCCCCGCTCATGCCAGCCACCAACGCCATGAGACAGGAGCGATTTCATGAAGCAGGACGAACTCACCCTGAATTTCGATCAGATCATCAGCCAACTGCAAAACCAGGCGGTATCCCCCGCCGCCCGGGAGGCGCTCTCCCACCTGACCCCCTCCCTGATGGAGGGCGAGTGCCGCGCCCGCATGGAGGAGACCACAGCCGCCCGGCGCGTGCTGGAGCAGCTGGGCACGCCGCCGCTGGCCATTATGGAGGGGCTGGAGGAGGCCATCACCGGCGCTGTTCAGGGCGCCATGCTCTCGCCGGAGCAGCTCTGCGGGGTGGCGCGGTTTGCCGCATCGGTGCGGGCGCTGCGCCGCTATCTGGAGAACAGCGCCGCCATCAGCCCCGCCATGGCCTCCTGGCGGGTGGAGCTGCCGGCGCTGAGCGAGCTGGAGGACACCATCGACCGCTGCGTCCGGGAGGACGCGGTGCTGGACGAGGCCTCCCCCACCCTGCGCACCCTGCGCCGCCGCCGGGAGGTGCTGGGGCAGGAGCTGCGGGAGAAGCTGAACCGCATCCTTGCCCGACACAAAACGTACCTGGCGGACAGCTACATCACCCAGCGTGCGGGGCGGTATGTGGTGCCCGTGCAGCGCCGGTACCAGAGCAGCTTTGAGGGAACGGTGGTGGATGCCTCCGCGAAGGGCGGCACGGTATTCATGGAGCCCGCCGGCATCGTACCCCTGCGGCAGGAGCTGGACGCGCTGGAAATCGACATCGACTGCGAGGAGCGCCGGGTGCTCTACCAGCTCTCCGGGGAGGTCGCCGACCAGGAGGCGGCGCTGCACCGGAGCAGCCGCGCCATGGTCGCGCTGGACGTGCTGTTCGCCCGGGCCCGCTACAGCGTGCAGCTGAACGCCCGCCCCGTCACCCTGACCGCCACGCGGCGCATCGTGCTGAAGGAGGCGCGACATCCGCTGCTGCCCCCGGAGCGGTGCGTCCCCCTGAGCCTGACGCTGGAGGGCGAGGACTGCGGCATCGCCATCACCGGCCCCAACACGGGCGGCAAGACCGTGGCGCTGAAAACCGTGGGGCTCATGTGCCTGATGGCGCAGTGCGGCCTGCACCTGCCCTGCGCGGAGGGCACGGAGCTGGGGCTGTGCGACGGCGTGTACTGCGACATCGGCGACAGCCAGTCCATCACCCAGAGCCTGTCCACCTTCTCTGGGCACATGACCAACGTCATCCGCATGCTGCGCCTGGTCAGCCGGGACAGCCTGGTGCTGCTGGACGAGCTGGGCAGCGGCACCGATCCCGCCGAGGGCAGCGGCATCGCCATCGCGGTGCTGGAGGAGCTGCTGCGGCGCGGCTGCCGCTTCCTGGTCACCACCCACGACCCGCAGGTAAAGCAGTGGGCCGTGGACACGCCGGGCGTCGTACCCGCACGGATGGCCTTTGACCGGGAGACGCTGTCGCCCCTGTACCGTCTGGAGCTGGGGCAGGCCGGCGAGAGCTGTGCGCTGGAGATCGCTCGGCGGCTTGGCCTGCACGAGCGCCTGCTGCGCCGGGCCGCAGAGGCTGCCGGCGTGCCGGTCTCCCTGCCCGCCGCGCCGCCCATGACCGTACCCGCCACCCGATTGCAGCGGGTTCGTCCCGCCGTGCAGGCGGTGCAGCGCTTCTCGGTGGGCGACAGCGTGACCGTGCAGCCGGAGGGCATCATCGGCATCGTCTACCGCCCGGAGGACGAGGCGGGCAACGTGATCGTACAGGTGCGGGGCGAGAAGCGCACCCTGCGCCACACGCGCCTCCAGCTGCGCGTGCCCGCCAGCGAGCTGTACCCGCCGGACTACGACTTCTCCATCATCTTTGACACGGTGGCGAACCGGAAGGCGGCCCACGACATGGCCCGCAAGTTTGACCCCACCCAGCGCATCGTCCATCGGGAGGGCACGGAGGGCGGCGATGCCTGACGCATCGCCCCACGCAAAAGGACAGGAGGCCTTCCCCCTGTCCTTTTGCCTGCTACGCCTGGCAGGGCGGGAACAGCAGGGAGATACGCGTGCCCCTTCCAGGCTCGCTCTGCAGCTCGATCTCCGCGTGGTGGGCCAGCGCGCCATGCTTGACGATGGACAGCCCCAGCCCGGTGCCGCCGCTCTGCTTGCTGCGGCTCTTGTCCACCCGGTAGAAGCGCTCGAACACATGGGGCTGGTGCTCCTTCGGGATGCCCACGCCGTCGTCCTGCACCGTCACCTGCGGGCGGTTGCCCCGCTGCTCCACGGTGACCTCCACGTGCCCGCCCGGGCGATTGTACTTGATGCCGTTCTCCATCAGGTTGGTGATCATTTCCTCCAGCAGCACCCGGTCGCCGGTGACCATCCGGGGCGTGCCCGTCACGGTGACGGTGATCTGCTTTTCCTCCGCCAGCTTCTGGAGCTTCTCCCGGCAGGCGGTGGCGATGGCCTTCAGGTCGCAGCCGGACAGCTCACGGGTCACGCCCTCGTCCAGCCGGGACAGGCGGATGATGTCCTCGATCAGGGTCAGCAGCCGCCGGCTCTCCCGCAAGATGCGGCTGCCCATCTCCCGGGTGTCCTCGGGCTTGACCAGCCCCTCGCTCAGCAGCTCCGCGTAGCCGGAGACCGTGGTCAGGGGCGTGCGCAGCTCGTGGCTCACGTTGGCGGAGAACTGACGGCGGCTCTCCTCGGCGGCGGTGCGGTCGGTCACGTCCTGGAACAGGATGCACATGCCGCCCTCCTCCACCACCGAGATGGACACGTGCAGCACGCGTCCGCCCAGGGTCATGTCGCTCTCGCCCATGCCCGCGTCCAGCAGCTTCACCAGCTCGTCGCTTCGGGTCACCGCCAGCATGGTCTTGCCGATGGGGTTGTCCTCCACCTGCAGCAGGCGGCAGGCAGCGGCATTCATGGTCAGCACGATGTGCCTGCGATCCAGCAGCACCAGCCCCTCGCGCATGCTGCCCAGGATGGCATCCAGCTCGTTGTGCTGGGCGGTCAGGCGCTCCATCTGCGCGGCGATGCGCGCATTCTGGCTGTCCATACGGCGCAGCACCGGGGTCAGCTCCTCGTAGGCGTCGCTCTCCAGCGGATGATCCAGGTCAATGGCGTTGATGGGCTTGACCAGCCGTGCGGTCAGCGGCCGCGCCAACAGCACCGCCAGCAGCACACAGGCCACCGCGCCCGCCAGAATCCAGCCCAGCACCCCCAGCAGCATCGCCAGCAGCGTCCGCTGAGCGCCGGAGACGCGCAGCACCATGCCGCTGTCCAGACGCAGGGCGTAGTAGAGCCGCGCCTCCCCCAGGGTGGAGCTGTTGCGGACGGCAAAGCCCTCTCCCCGGGTCAGGGCCTCGTCGATTTCGGTGCGGGACAGGTGATTGTCCATGCCCTCGGTGGAGCGGCTGGACTCATAGAGCACGGTGCCGTCCGCCCCCACCAGCGTCACGCGCTCAGCATACACGCCGCCCGAGAGAAACGCCACCGGATCCTCCTGCTTCAGGAGCATGGAGCCCAGGGTTGCCGCGGTCTGCATCAACTCGCTCCGCAGCTGATTGGACACGAACAGATACAGCGCGCCCGTCACCAGCACGCACATGAGCAGCGCCGTGATGAGCGCCACCGCCACCAGCGTCCGTTGGATCCGTTTACGCATCTGCCTTTTCCTCCATCCGGTAGCCCACGCCGCGCACGGTGGCAATCTGATCGCCCGCCGCGCCCAGCTTCTGCCTGAGGGTGCGGATGTGCACATCCACCGTGCGGGTATCGCCGGCGTAGCTGAGCCCCCACACGTCGTCCAGCAGCAGCTCCCGGGTCACCGCCTGACCGGCGTGGGCCATCAGGAAGCGCAGCAGCTCGAACTCCATGTGCGTCAGGCTCACCAGCTGCCCGTCCACGAACACCCGGTGGGAGCCGCAGTCCAGCCGGATAAGCCCCAGCTGATAGCTCTCCTGCTCGCTGGGGGCCGTGCGCCGAATGAGCGCCCGGATGCGCGCCAGCAGCTCCATGACCCCGAAGGGCTTGGTCAGGTAGTCATCCGCACCGCTGTCCAGCCCCTGCACCTTGTCCAGCTCGGAGCCCTTGGCGGTCACCATGATGATGGGCACCTGCCTGAGCCGATCCTGGGTGCGCATCCAGCGCAGCAGGCTCATGCCGTCCTCGCCGGGCAGCATCACATCCAGCATCACCAGCGAGGGCGTATGCTCGCGCAGCGCCTCCCGGAAGGCACCGCCCTCCGAAAAGCCCTGCACCTCATAGCCTGCCTGCCGCAGCGCGTACAGCTCCAGCTCCAGCACGCTGCTGTCGTCCTCGACGATATAGATCATTGCAGTTCCTCTCCCTGATACAGTCCTGTAATGGCCCAGATCACCCATTCGGCGATGTTGGTGGCATGATCGGCGATGCGCTCCAGGTACTTGGCGATCATCAGCAGATCGAGGGCGTTGGCGGTGTGGCGGCGCTCCTCCGCCAGATTGTCGGTCAGCTCGTGCTTGATCTGGTCGAAGTAGCCATCCACCCGGTCATCCGCGTCGATGACGCGCTGGGCCAGCAGCACGTCCTGCTTCACATAGGCATCCACGGCGCCCACCACCATCTCCCGGGCAGCCTGCGCCATGTCGGCGAAGGTGTCGGGCCGGGGGCGGCTCAGATCCATCACGGTCACGATCTCAGCGATGTCGGCGGACTGGTCGCCGATGCGCTCCATGTCCGTAATCATCTTCAGGGCCGCGCTGATCTGCCGCAGATCCCGGGCCACGGGCTGCTGCTGCAGCAGCATCTGCAGGCACATGCTCTCAATCTCGCGCTCGGCGTGATCCACCACCGCGTCGCCGTCCCGAACCGCCTGCGCCTTCTGGACATCCGCGGTGCGCAGCGATTCGCAGGCATCGTCGATCTTGCGCTCCACCATGGCACCCATGGCGATCATGCGCTCATTCATCCGGGCCATCTGTTCGTCAAAATAGCTCCGCATATCAACCAAACCTTCCCGTAATGTAGTCCTCGGTGCGCTTGTCCTGGGGCATGGAGAACAGCCGCTTGGTGTCGGCGTATTCCACCATGTCCCCCAGCAGGAAGAACGCCGTCCTGTCGGAGATGCGCAGCGCCTGCTGCATGTTGTGCGTGACCATCACGATGGTGTAGTCGTTCTTGAGGGCCATGCACAGCTCCTCGATCTTGCCGGTGGAGATGGGATCCAGGGCGCTGGTGGGCTCATCCATCAGCAGCACCTCCGGCTTCACCGCCAGGGCCCGGGCGATGCACAGCCGCTGCTGCTGACCGCCGGAGAGGCCCAGGGCGCTCTTGTGGAGGCGATCCTTGACCTCATCCCAGATGGCGGCGCCACGGAGGCTCTGCTCCACCAGGTCATCCAGCGCCGCCTTGCGACGCACACCGTGGGTGCGGGGGCCGTAGGCGATGTTGTCATAGACGCTCATGGGGAAGGGGTTGGGCTTCTGGAACACCATCCCCACGCGCTTGCGCAGGGTATTGACGTCCATGGGGCCGTAAATATCTTCGCCGTCCAGGGTCACATTTCCTGTCACCCGGCAGGAAGGAATCAGATCATTCATGCGGTTCAGGGTCTTGAGCAGCGTGGACTTGCCGCAGCCGCTGGGGCCGATGAAGGCGGTGATCTGCTTTTCCTCCAGGTGCAGGTCGATGTCGTGGAGCGCGTGGAAGTCACCGTAGTACAGGTTCAGCTTCTCAATATCAATCTTGCTCAATGGGAAGCGCCTCCGATCTTCTTGGAAATCAGGGATGACAGACCGTTCATGCCCAGCACCAGCACCAGCAGCACCACGGCGGTGGCATAGGCCTCGCCCACGTGGAGTCCCTCGCCGGAGAGGACGTACATGTGCAGCGACAGCGTGCGTCCGGAGGATAGCAGGGACTGGGGCAGTTTGGCGACGGTGCCGGTGGTGAACAGGAGCGCCGCCGTCTCGCCCACGATGCGCCCGATGGCCAGCACCACGCCGGAGAGGATGCCCGGCATGGCGGGGGGCAGCACGATGCGGATGACGGTGCGCAGCTTGCCGGCGCCCAGGCCGAAGGAGCCCTCCCGGTAGCTGTCGGGGATGGAGAGCAGCGCCTCCTCGGTGGTGCGCAGGATCAGCGGCAGCACCATCAGCGACAGGGTCAGCGCACCGGACAACAGGGACAGACCCAGCTTCAAGGCGGTGACAAAGCACATCATGCCGAACAGGCCGTAGATGATGGAGGGGATGCCGGAGAGCGTCTCGGCGGTCAGCCGCACCAGGCGCACCAGCGGGCTCTCCCGGCGGGCGTACTCCGCCAGGTAGATGGCGCCGCCCACGCCCAGGGGAATGGCGATGACCAGCGCCAGCACCGTGATGATGACGGTGTTGATGATGGAGGGCAGCATGGACTGGTTGTCGGTGGTGTAGGTGAGGGAGAACAGCTCCGGGGACAGGTTGGGGATGCCCTTCACCAGAATGTCCACGATCAGATACAGGAGGGAGAACACCGTCACCGCCACCGCCAGGCGGCAGAGGGTGCGCACCAGGTAGCTCAGGGGATGCCTTCGCAGGCTCACGCCCTCATGGCGCAGCCACTTCTTCAGGCGCATCGCCGGCGTGATGGGCGGCAGCGGGCACTTTTCCACGGTCTGGGGCTTCAGCTCCGTCATGCGTTATCCCTCCTTTTCAGCGTGGAGAACAGCAGGTTGATGAGCAGGATGAACACGAACAGCACCACGCCCGTGGCAATCAGCGCCTCCCGGTGGAGGTCGGCGGCGTAGCCCATCTCGGTCACGATGTTGCTGGTCAGGGTACGGATGCCCTGCAGCAAGCCCTTGGGCATGCGGGGCTGGTTGCCCGCGACCATGACCACGGCCATGGTCTCGCCGATGGCGCGTCCGATGGCCAGCACCACCGCCGCCAGAATGCCGCTCCTGGCGGCGGGCACGGTGGCCCGGAACACGCTGCGCTCGTCGGTGGCACCCAGGGCCAGGCTGCCCTCATAGTAGCTTGCCGGCACCGCCGCCACGCTGGAGGCGGTGAGCTGAATGACGGTGGGCAGAATCATCATGCCCAGCAGCAGGGAGGCCGTCAGAATCGAGAAGCCTTTGCCCCCAAAGAGATTGCGCACCAGGGGCACCAGGGTGGTGATGCCGAAGAAGCCGTACACCACGCTGGGCACGCCCGCCATCAGCGCGACCATGGGCTGCAGCAGCCGCTTGAGCCGCTCCGGGCAGAAGCTGGCCAGATAGACCCCCGCCAGAATGCCGATGGGACACCCCACGAGAATGGCGCCGGCGGTCACGTAGACGCTGCCCACGATCATGGGGAAAATCTGATAGGTGCCGTTGGCGGCGTTGTCGATGTCCGGGGCCCATTTGGTGCCCGTCAGGAACTCCCACGCATTGACCTTCGCGAAAAAGGGCAGTCCGGAGGAGAACAGGAACACGCAGATCAGCACCACAGCCCCGACGCAGCAGATCGCCGCCAGCGCGAACACGTATCGCATGAGCGTTTCCTTGAAACGCATGGCTTCACCCTTCCTTTCCATTAGTACGCTTACAGCATAGGGAGGAAATGTAAAATGTCCTGTATGGGCCGTGTAAATTCTATGTAAAACAAAAGGAGCAGGGCCCTGCGGCCCCACTCCCGGGGAAGAATCGGTTGCTTACTTCACGTCAGCCCAGTCGGTGACCTCGCCGGTGAAGATCTGACGGATCTGCTCGACGGTCAGGTCCTCCACCGCGCTCTCGTTGTTGACGATCACGGCGATGCCGTCCATGCACAGGGTGATGCCGGTCAGACCAGCCTCCACCTCGCTGTCCTTCAGGTCGCGGGAGGCCATGCCGATGTCGTACACGCCCTCGATGGCGGACTTCATGCCGGTGGTGGAGTCGCTGACCTGCACCTCGATCTCAACCTGGGAATTGATGGCCTGATAGGCCTCCGCCAGCTTCTCCATCAGCGGGCCCACGGAGGAGGAGCCGCCCACCACGATCTTGCCCGCCACGGGTGCCGCCACATACTCCTGGGGCTCGCCGGGCACATAGCCCTTGTCGGCAGCCAGCTGCTGGCCTTCCGCGCCCAGCATCCAGGCCACGAAGTCCTTCACGGTGTCGTTCATCTCGCCCAGCACGGCGATGTTGAAGGGACGGGACAGGCCATAGGTGCCCTCCGCCACGTTCTCGGCGGTGGCCTCAACGCCCTCCACCTTCACGGCCTTCACGGTGTCGTTCAGGCTGCCCAGGCTGATGTAGCCGATGGCGTTCACGTCGCCCTGCACGGTGGTCATCACCTGCGCGGTGCCGTTCTGCACGATGGCGTCCTCATCGGTCTGGTCAACCTTGTTGCCGTCCGCGTCCTTCGCCTCCACGCCCGTCAGCTCGACGAAGGCGCTGCGGGTGCCGCTGCCGGCCTCACGGCTGATGACGGTGATGGTGGAAGCCGCAAACGCGGTGGCGGTCATACCCAGCACCAGGATCGCGGCGGTCAGGATCGCAAGCATCTTCTTCATGTTCGTTTACACTCCTTTTTGTGTTCCGCACCTTTCCGGTACAGCTGCAAGGATACAGAGGAAATGTAAAGAACAGCTGCATGGTCATGTCAAATCCATGTTAAGAATCCCGTCCCCCGCACTCCAGGCAGAGAAAAAACCGGCGCCGCCCCTTTTCCGGGCGCAGCACCGGCTCTTACTGCTCCTCGCCCATGCAGCTCATGTACTCCTGCGAGGTATTGTTCCGATAGAAGTCCGCCGTCCGGACACACTCGCTGCCCTGGAACACGGTCATGCACACCACCGGGTCGTGGCTGGTCACATGGATGATGGCCCGCTCGCCCGCCCCGTTCACGCCCACATAGGTGCCGGGCCGCATCCGCTTGAGCTGCTCCACGGACACCCGATCCAGCTGAACCACGGGCGCCTTGCCGGTCGCCAGTTGATACATATGCACGGCATACACCTCCCTTCTGTCCGCGCTTTCGTACCCATGCTACCACACCGGCATCAAATCGCCATGTGCGGCAGGTTAAGGTCCGGTAAAACGCCGACGACGCTGAGAGGATATGTGCCCGGGGGACAGAATATGCCCCGCCCGTCAGGTCGCGAAGCCCGCGTACTGGGTCATGTACAGGTCGTAGTACTTGCCCCTGCGCGCCAACAGCTCCTCATGGCTGCCCTGCTCGACGATGCGGCCCTGATCCATGACCACGATCACGTCGGAATCCCGGATGGTGGACAGCCTGTGGGCGATGACGATGCTGGTGCGGTTGCGCATGATCTGCTGCATGGCGCTCTGGATGGCCTTCTCGGTGCGGGTGTCCACGTTGGAGGTGGCCTCGTCCAGAATCAGAATCCCGGGATCCGCCACGAACGCCCGGGCGATGGCGAGCAGCTGCCGCTGGCCCTGGCTGATGTTGCTGCCGCCGGCGGTCAGCAGGGTATCGAAGCCCTGCGGCAGATGGGCGATCATGCCGCTGCTGTGGCTCATCTCCGCGGCGCGCGCCAGCTCCTCCTCCGTCGCCACGTCATTGGCGTACTTCAGGTTGTTCCGCACCGTGTCGGAGAACAGCACGGTGTCCTGCAGCACGATGGCGACCTGCCGGCGCAGGCTGTCCCGGGCCACCCCGGCGATGTCCTGCCCGCCCACCCGGATGGTGCCGCTGTCCACGTCATAGAAGCGCATGAGCAGGTTGACCACGGTGGTCTTGCCGCTGCCGGTGGAGCCCACCAGCGCCACCTTTTTGCCCGAGGGCACGGTGAGGCTGAAGTCCCGGATGACCGGGTGACCGGGCTCATAGGAGAACTGCACATGGTCAAAGCACACATCCGCCTCGCGTCCCCGCGCCAGCGCCTCGCCGCGCATGTCCTCGCAGTCCTCGTCCAGCACGGAGAACACGCGCTCCGCGCCGGCGATGGCGGTCTGCAGCTGACCATAGACCTGGGCGATCTCGTTGATGGGGCGGCTGAACTGCTTGGCGTAGACGATGAAGGCCGAGATGACGCCCACGGAGATCAGCCCATTGATCGCGAAGTACCCGCCGAAGGCCGCGATGATGACGAAGCCGATGTTGCCGATGGAGTTCATGATGGGGCCCATGACGCCGCTGAAGGCATCGGTGCGGATGCCCGCCTTCGTCAGCGCGTCGGAGGTCTCGCAGAAGGTGTCCGTGGTCTCGCCCTGATGGTTGTAGGCCACCACCGTCCGGTAGCCGGAGATCATCTCCTCCACGGTGCCGTTGAGCTGTCCCAGCAGCTGCTGCCGCTTCCGGGAGAACCTGCGCACCTTGCCCGAGAGAATCTTCGTGGCAATCACGGTCAACAGCACGGTGGCGCAGCTGAGCAGCGCCAGCTGCCAGCAGTAGCAAAGCATGATGATCACCGTGCCCAGAATGGTGAGCACCCCGGAGAACAGGGAGGGCAGGGACTGGGAGACGGTGGTGGAGATGTTTTCGATGTCGTTGGTCATGCGGCTCATGACGTCGCCGTGGGAGTGGGTGTCCAGATACCTGACCGGCAGATCCACGATCTTGCCGAACAGCTCCTCCCGCAGCCGCTTCACAAGCCGCTGGCTGAGCCGGGCGCTGAGCAGCCCCTGCAGCAGCTGGGCCGCGCTGTAGGCCAGATAGACCGCCAGCATCAGCGCCAGAGCGCCCATCAGGTTCCCCTGCAGGCTGCCCGCGATGATGTCGATGGCCCGGCTCTGCAGGCTGGGGGCATAGACGCCGCACAGCGTGCCGAGCACCACCACCAGCAGCATGGCGAGAACCATGCTCCGCTCCCTAATAAAATAGGTAACGATGTGCTTCACCGTGGCGCCGATGTGCTCGGCGTGCTCCACCTCCGCGAAACGCGCCCCCCGGTTCATACCGGGGATGGTGCGCTCCAGGAGCTTCTTGTCATCAGCCATGGTTCTCCTCCTCTCCCATCTGCGAGTCGTAGATATCCCGGTAGGACGCGCAGCTCCTGAGCAGCTCCTCATGGGTGCCGCAGGCCGCGACAGACCCGTTCTCCAGCACCACGATCCGGTCGGCACGGCGCACCGACGCGATGCGCTGGGCGATGATGATTTTCGTGCTGCCCGGGTGGGCCTGCTTGAGGGCGTCGTAAAGGTTCGCCTCGGTCTTGAGGTCAAGGGCACTGGTGGAGTCGTCGAAAATCATGATCTCCGCGCCCCGCAGCACGGCACGGGCGATGGAGATGCGCTGCTTCTGTCCGCCGGAGAGGCTCATGCCCCGCTCCGCCACGAGGGTGTCATAGCCCTCGGGCGTCCTGCTGATGAAGCCGTCCGCCTGCGCGACCCGGGCCGCCGCCTCCACGGCCTCGCCGGTGCCCTCCGGCGCGCCCCAGGCGATGTTCTCCCGGATGGTCTGGCTGAACAGCTCGCTCTTTTGCAGGGCGATGGCGATGCGGCTGCGCAGCGCCTGCTGGTCATAGTCGCGCACGTCCACGCCGTCCACCAGCACCGCGCCCCCGGTCACATCGTAGAACCGGGGAATCAGATTCACCAGCGTGGACTTGCCGCAGCCGGTGGCGCCCATGATGGCGACCGTTTCCCCGGAGCGGATGGTCAGGCTGATGTGCCTCAGCACCTGCTCCTGACTGCCGGGGTAGGCGAAGGACACGTCGCGGAACTCGATCTCACCGTGCTTCTCCGTCTCCCCGGAGAAGCCGCCGTCCTTCAGCTCCGGCTCACTCTCCAGCAGCTCCCGCACGCGCTTCCACGATGCGATGCCACGGGAGATGTTCTGGAACAGCATGACCAGCATGAGGATGCCGTTGAGCAGCTGGGTGGTGTAGGTGATGGCCGCCATGATGGTGCCGGGCGTCGCGGTGCCCGCGACAACGCCATAGGCGCCCGCCCGCAGGATGACCGCCACCACCACGTACATCAGGGCGTTCATGATGGGATTCATGAAGGCGAAGATCACCAGCACCTGCAGCTGGGTGCGGATCAGCTCGTCATTGGCTCTGCCGAAGCGCAGCTTCTCGTACACTTCGCGGACGCAGGCCTTGATGATGCGGATGCCGGACACATCCTCCTGCATGATGGCGTTGATGCGATCCAGCTGCGCCTGCAGCCGGGTGAACAGCGGGTTGGCCCTGTGCAGACAGAAGGCCAGACAGCCCACGATCAGCGGGAAGGCGCACAGCACGATCAGGCCGAACTGCGTGTTCAGCCGGAACATGAAAAAGATGCTGCCGAACATCAGCATGGAGGTGCGGATCATGCCGCGAACGAACTGCGAAACGAAGTTCTGCACCTGGGTGATGTCATTGGTCACGCGGGTCACCAGCGAGCCGGTGCCGAAGCGATCCATCTGCGGGAAGGAGAAGCACATGATATTCCGGAACGCGTCCTTGCGGATTTCGTTGCCCACGTTCTGTCCGCTCATGTGGACGAACACGTTGTTCAGCGAGCCGCACAGCCCGCCGAAGAGCACCAGCACGATCATCCGCAGCCCCAGCGTCCAGATCACCTGCAGGCTGCCCACGCCGCCGTTGCCCACGCCCAGCACGCCCTCATCCACGATGCGGCTCATGATCTCCGGCTGCAGCAGATCCATCGTCACCTCGCCGAACATGAACAGCCCCGCCAGCACGGCGAAGTGCAGATAGGGCCTGATGTACTTCCACATGCCCTCACGCCTCCTCCTCGCCGCCATGATGTCCGTGGTGCCCGTGCGGGTGACCATGCGGATGCCCGTGATGCCCATGGCCATGCGGTGCCGCCGCCCCTTCGCCGCTCCGGTACTCCTGATCCCAGAAGCCGTTGACCCGCTCCAGCAGCGTCAGCAACGTCTGCTTCTCCTCCTCCGACAGGCAGGAGAACATGCGCTCATGCCGCTCCGCGCGCTGGGATAGCGCCATGTCCGCAGCCTGCGCGCCCGCGCCGGTCAGATGGAGCACCGCCGTCCGGCGATCCTCCGCGCTGGGTTCCCGCTCCAGCAGCCCCGCCGCCTCCAGCTTGCCCACGACCTCGCTGGCGGAGCCGGGCTGAACCCCCAGCCGCTCCGTCAGCGCCCGCTGCGTCAGGCCGGGGTTTTCCCGCAGCATCATCAGCACGCGCTTCTGGCTTCCCTTGCCCTCAAAGAGCTGCCGCATGGTATGTCCGATGTCCCGGATGTTCCAGATCAGCTTGTTGTTCACATCCAGGGTAGGATAGCGTTCATTCACCGAAATGTCCTCCTGCTTCATGGTTTCTCAAGGTACCTTGACATTTTAGGCGCATTCGCTTATTTTGTCAAGGTACCTTGATATTTTTCTTCGCAAAAAACGGGGGCCTCGCTGCCCCCGCCGGATCTGCCACCCGCCCATGGGTGTTGTCATCCGCCCTGCGCGGCGGAGACGCCGGTGAGGCGCACGTACTCCCGCACCCCCTCGGCAATCGCCTCCGCCACCCGCGCCTGATACGCCGCATCCAGCAGCAGCTTCTCCTCCGCCGGGTTGGAGATGAAGCCGCACTCCACCAGCACGGAGGGCTGCTCCAGCTGCAGAATGAAGTAATCCCCCGCCATGCACACCCGCTCCCGGGCGGGCGACAGCCCCGCGATGAGCGCCTCCTGCACGCACCCCGCCAGCAGCCGCCCGCTGTCACAGCCCTCCCGGTAGAACACCTGCGGGCCCGATTCGCTGCGGACGCGGTACTCGTTCATGTGAATGGACAGCACCATGTCCGCGCCGTTCTCCACCGCCATCGCCACGCGGTTCTCCATGTCCTCCCGCTTCTTCGTCAGGGCGGCGGGGCGGGAGGCGGTGCAGAGGTCGGCATCCTCCCGGCGGGTCATGACCACCCGCGCCCCCAGCGCCTTCAGCGCCCGCTCCGTCTCCAGCGCCACCGCCAGGTTCAGCTCCTTTTCCCACACGCCGCTGTCCTGACACCGGGCACCGCCATCGTAGCCGCCGTGACCGGGATCCACCAGAATCGTCCAGCCGCTCAGCGCCAGCCCCGCTGCGGCCTCGCCTGGCACCGTAGTCGTCTCCGGCTCCCCCTCCGGCGGCGTCTGCGTCCCGCCGTACGAGCGCAGCAGCAGCGCCAGCACCAGCGCCGCCCCCACCAGCACCAGCAGCACCGCCGCCCTGCCCGCCCACTTCGCCTGTTTCCGTTTCCGTTCGTCCATGTCGCTCACGCACCTTTCCCGAAAGCATATGCGGAAAAAGGCCCCTTCAGCTTTGGCGGCGAAAATCCCGAAAATATTCATGAGTTTCCTGCATTTTTCCATGCATCCTGCATTTTGCCGCCGCCCCATCCCCACCCCGTCCTCCACCGGTATTCCACAGCCGGACGCCAGGTTTTCCACAGGGGAAAGGGATATTTCACAGGCTTCCGCATCGTTATCCACATTTTCCACAGGTTTTCCACAGATCGCTTATCAACATGTGCACAGGGCTGTGTATGAATCTGTGTATTGCATATTTGTTGCATTTTTGTTTCGTGTTTGTGCGTCGTTATTCTCCGCTTCGCAACATTCCCTCCCCGGAGCCACCGAAAAAAGGTGATGTTCTTTGGGCGCCGTCCCGTGTTGGTGCCATCGGCGAAATCATCATCAAAATCGCAAAATTTCCCACCTTTCGTCAAAATCCCCTTCTCATTTCCGGAAAAATCTGATATGATAGAAGGACGCTGACCCGAACGAAGCGGGTTCCGGAAGCAATCTTCCAAAGGAGGAGCAGATGAGAGAACTGAGGTTTGCCGGCAGCTATGTCAGGCGCTACATTCCGCGCTATCTGCTGGGTATCCTGGCGCTGTTCGCCGTGGACTTCGTGAATACCTTTATCCCCCAGCTCACGGGCGAAATCACCGACGGGCTGGAGCAGCACGCCCTGAACATGGACGGCATCCTGCACCTGGTGCTGATGGTGCTGCTGATGGGGCTTATCATCACGGTGGGGCGGTTCTGCTGGCGCTACTTTATCTTCGGCTCGGCCCGCACCATCGAGAAGGAAATGCGCAACGACATGTTTGCCCATCTGGAGAAGCTGTCCATGCGCTACTACAACACCCACAAGACTGGCGACCTGATGTCGCGCTTTATCAACGACCTGAACTCCGTGCGGGAGCTGCTGGGCATGACGGTCATCACCACCTTTGACGCCTCGGTGATGCTGGTGCTGGTCATGAGCCGGATGATCCTGTACGTCTCCCCGAAGCTGACGGTGGTGGCGGTGATTCCGCTGATTCTCATCATCTTCGGAGACATCTTCTACGGCAAGGCGATGCACCGGCGCTTCCTCGCCAAGCAGGAGGCCTTCTCCGACCTGACCGACCAGGTACAGGAGGCGGTGAGCGGCATCCGGGTCATCAAGGCCTTCGTACAGGAGCGCAAGGAGCTGGCAGCCTTCGCGGTCGCCAACCAGAACTGCCGGGAGAAGAACCTGGGCGTGGTGCGGCTGCAGGCGCTGGTGATGCCCCTGCTGGACATGGTGGTGGGCGCCTCCAGCCTGCTGACGCTGCTCTACGGCGGCTACCTGGCGATTCACGGGGAGATCACCGTGGGCCAGTTCATCGCCTTCAACTCGTATATCGGCATGCTGGTTTGGCCCATGATGGCGGTGGGCGAGTGCATCACCTCCATCAGTCAGGGCATGGCGTCCCTCAAGCGCATCGTGCACATCCACGACGCCAAGCCGGACATCGTCGATGGGGCGGAGATGGACGAATCCATCACCGCCCTGCAGGGCGACATCGTGCTGCACAACCTGACCTTCACCTACCCCGACACCCAGCAGGCCCCGGCGCTCCACGGCATCGACCTGCATGTGCCCGCGGGCTCCAGCCTGGCGATTCTGGGCCGGACGGGCAGCGGCAAGACGACCCTTGCCAACCTGCTGCTCCGGCTGTACGACACGGAGCCGGGCATGATCGTCATCGACGGCCACAACCAGAAGGAGATCCCCCTGGCGGTGCTGCGGCAGGACATCGCCTATGTGCCCCAGGACAACTTCCTGTTCTCGGACACCATCGAGAACAACATCGCCTTCGGCGTGAAGGGCGCCACCCACGAGCAGGTGGAGGCCGCCGCGAAGGCCGCCTGCATCCATGACAACATCATGGACTTCCCGGACGGCTACCAGACCGTGGTTGGCGAGCGCGGCGCCACCATCTCCGGCGGACAGAAGCAGCGCTCCTCCATCGCCCGGGCGCTGCTGAAGGACGCGCCCATCCTGATTCTGGATGACGCGCTGTCCGCCGTGGACACGGACACCGAGGAGCGGATTCTGGAGAACCTGAAGGTGAACCGCGCCGGCAAGACCACGCTCATCATCGCCCACCGCATCTCCACCATTCAGCACGCCGACCGCATTCTGGTGCTGGACGATGGCGGCATGGCGGAAGTCGGCACCCACGAGGAGCTGATGGCGCTTCACGGCATCTACCGCAGCATCTGGGACAAGCAGCAGCTGGAGAAGCAGCTGCAGGAGGAAGGAGGCGACGCGGAATGAGCCTGTTCAGGGTACGTCAGGACGAGGACAACAACGACCTGCACTACAGGGGCAACGCGCTCCTGCGGATGCTCGCCTACGTGAAGCCCCACTGGAAGCCCATGGCGCTGTGCCTTGTGATGGTGCTGTGCATCACGCTGCTGGAATTGTACAAGCCCATCCTCATCGGCGACGCCATCGACCGCTACATCACCCAGGAGCAGCCCGCGCCGGGCATGGCGCTCGTCATTCCCGAGGACGCCACGGACGAGGAGGCCGCCGCGCTCATCTCCGCCAATCAGGATGCCCGCTTCCTGGGCGTGCTGCGGGCGGCGGGGCTGTATGTGCTGCTGCTGGTTCTGCTGTTCCTGCTGAACCGGGGCAACATGATCCTGCTCCAAAAGACGGGGCAGAACATCATCTACGACATCCGCAACGAGGTCTTTGCCCATGTGGAGAAGCTGACCATGCGCTTCTTTGACACCACGCCGGTGGGCAAGATCGTGACCCGGGTCACCAACGACGTGGAGTCCATCAACGCCCTGTACGCCAACATTCTGGTCAACCTGTTCAAGAACGCGGCGAAGGTGATCGGCCTGATGGTGGTCATGCTGTCGCTGAACGTGCGGATGGCGCTGTACAGCTTCATCCTGCTGCCGGCGGTGGCGGTGCTGACGGTCATCTTCCGCACCATGTGCCGCCGGGCCTACCAGATGACCACCACCCGCCGCACGGCGCTGAACACCTTCCTGTCGGAGAACCTGTCCGGCATGAAGATCATTCAGGTGTTCCGCCGGGAGAAGGAGAAGTACGACGAGTTCTGCGGCAAGAGCGAGAAGCTCTACCGGGCGGGCTGGCGCGAGATGATGACCTTTGCCATCTTCCGCCCCTGCATCTACCTGCTGTCGGTGATCGCGCTGGTCATCGTGCTGGGCACCGGCTCCGCCAGCGTGCTGGGCGAGGTCATTTCCATCGGCACGCTGTACGTGTTCATCCAGTACATCCAGAGCATCTTCCAGCCCATCGAGCAGCTGGCGGAGCAGTTCTCCACCCTGCAGTCCGCCATCGCCTCCGCCGAGAAGATCTTCACCCTCCTGGACACCGAGCCGCTCATCCGCGATGACGAGGAGCCCGTGAAGCTGCCCGCCGTCCGGGGCCGCATCGAGTTTGACCATGTGTGGTTCGCCTACAACGGCGAGGACTATGTGCTGCGGGATGTGTCCTTCACCATCGAGCCGGGGCAGAAGGTGGCCTTCGTGGGCGCCACCGGCGCGGGCAAGAGCTCCATTCTGAACCTGATCGGCCGCTACTACGACGTACAGAAGGGCGAAATCCGCGTGGACGGCGTGAACATCAGGCACCTGAGCCGGGAGCAGCTTCGCGGCGCCATCGGACAGGTGCAGCAGGATGTGTTCATCTTCACCGGCGACATCCGCTCCAACATCCGTCTGCGCAACGACGACATCACCGACGCGCAGGTGGAGGAGGCCGCCCGGAACGTGAACGCCTCCCGGTTCATCGAGCGCCTGCCCCGAGGCTATCAGGAGCATGTGACCGAGCGCGGCTCCACCTTCTCCGCAGGCCAGCGGCAGCTGCTGTCCTTTGCCCGGACGCTGGCCTATGATCCCGCCATCCTGATTCTGGACGAGGCCACCGCCAACATCGACACGGAGACCGAGCAGTGGATTCAGGAGGCGCTGGAGCACCTGATGCGGGGCCGCACCACCATCATGGTCGCCCACCGCCTCTCCACCATCCAGCACGCGGACAAGATCATCGTCATGCACAAGGGCAAGATCCGCGAGGAGGGCACCCATCAGGAGCTGCTGGAGCAGAACGGCATCTACAAGAAGCTCTACGAGCTCCAGCTGCACGAAAAGAACGGGTAAGCCGCCGCCCCGTCAGCACTTTCCCATCACATCACACCACGCCACACGAAGCGGCATCCGAGGAGGGAGCAGGTTGAAGAAGTATCTCCTGCCGGTCATCATGCTGGCCCTGTTTGAGGCCGTCGCCATCACGCTCTGGCTGACGAAGGACAACCTGTTCTATCTCTTCAACTTCAGCTACATCGGCTGCGCCATCGCGCTTGGCCTGTTCCTGTTCATCAGAAAGCACCGGCATGCGCGGCGGGTGACCCAGCTGCTGGTGGGGCTGTACATGCTGGTCTATCTCGGTCTGATCTGCAACGAAAACATGCAGATCGAGGGGTTCTGGTACTATCTGTTCACCGGCGTGTTTGAAGCGGCGACGATCCATTACGCCGTCGCAAAGATCTTCGGGCCGCTGCTCTTCGGGCGCGGCTGGTGCGGGTATGCCTGCTGGACCGCCATGGTGCTCGATCTTCTGCCCTTCAAAATTCCCCGGCGGCCGCGAAGGAAGCTCGGCTTCATCCGCTACCTCGTGTTTGCGGCGTCGCTCGCGTTCGTTTTGTGCCTGTTCCTGTTCCATGCCGGGCATATGGAGCGGATCATGTTCTGGAGCTTTCTGGCCGGC
>JAEDKS010000129.1 GCA_016295665.1 Clostridia bacterium | reverse complement strand
ATGATGACGACGTGATCCGCGGCGGCAAGCGCAGCCGCATCAAGAAGCCCTCCGCCCAGCAGATGATGGCGCCCATCAAGATCGAAACGGCCTACATGACCGGCGACACCATCACCGTGCGCGACCTGACCGAGAAGATCGGCAAGACGGCGGCGGAGATCATCAAGAAGCTGTTCCTGCTGGGCAACATGGCGACCATCAACTCGGAGATCGACTTCGATACCGCGCAGCTGGTGTGCCAGGACTTCGACATCACCCTTGAAAAGAAGCAGGAAAAGACCGCCGAGACCCAGCTGGAGGAGGAGAACTTCACCGATACCGACGAGAACCTGGTGGAGCGCCCGCCCGTGGTGACCATCATGGGCCACGTCGATCACGGCAAGACCTCCCTGCTGGACTACATCCGCAAGAGCCGCGTGACCGCGGGCGAGGCGGGCGGCATCACCCAGCACATCGGCGCCTACACCGTGAAGGTGGGCGAGAGGCAGATCACCTTCCTGGACACCCCCGGTCACGAGGCGTTCACCGCCATGCGTGCCCGTGGTGCGCAGGCGACGGATATCGCCGTGCTGGTGGTGGCGGCGGACGACTCCGTGATGCCCCAGACCATCGAGGCCATCAACCATGCCAAGGCCGCCGGCGTGCCGATCATCGTCGCCATCAACAAGATGGATAAGCCCGCCGCCGACCCGGAGCGCGTCAAGACCGACCTGACCAATTACGGTCTGGTGCCCGAGGAGTGGGGCGGCGAGAACATCATGGTGCCCGTGTCCGCCCTGACCGGCGACGGCGTGGACGACCTGCTGGAGATGATCCTGATGCAGGCCGACATGATGGAGCTGCGCGCCAATCCCAACCGACTGGGCCGCGGTGTCATCATCGAGGCCAAGCTGGACAAGGCCCGTGGCCCGCTGGCGACGGTGCTGATGCAGAACGGTACGCTGCACGTGGGCGACAACATCATCGCGGGCCTGGCCTCGGGCCGCGTCCGCGCCATGATCAACGATCGCGGTGAGCGCGTGAAGGAGGCCGGCCCGGCGATGCCCGTGGAGATCATGGGCTTCGACGACGTGCCCTCCGCCGGCGACGAGATGATCGCCGTGGGCGACGACCACCTGTCCCGTCAGGTGGCGGACGAGCGCCGCGAGAAGATCCGCGCCTCCCGCGAGGCCACCATGGCGAAGATGAGCATGGAGAACCTGTTCTCCAACCTGGAGGCCGGCAAGGTGACCACGCTGAACCTGATTATCAAGGCCGACGTGCAGGGCTCCGTGGAGGCCGTGAAGCAGGCCATGGAGAAGCTGTCCAGCGACGAGGTGAAGGTGCGCGTGCTGCACTCCGGCGCCGGCGCCATCACCAAGGACGACGTGAACCTGGCCTCCGCCTTCAACGCCATCATCATCGGCTTCAACATCCGCCCCGACGCCTCCGCCCGGGAGGCCGCCGCCAAGGAGAAGGTGGATGTGCGCCTGTACACCATCATCTACAAGGCCATCGAGGACATGGAGCTGGCCATGAAGGGCCTGCTGGCCCCCGAGTTCCGCGAGGTGCTGCTGGGCCATGCCGAGGTGCGCAACGTGTTCAAGATCACGGGCGCGGGCATCATCGCCGGCTGCTATGTGCAGGACGGCAAGGTGCAGCGCAACGCGCAGGTGCGCCTGCTGCGTGAGAACGTGGTCGTCTTTGAGGGCAAGCTGAGCAGCCTGCGCCACCTCAAGGAGGACGTGAAGGAAATGAAGGAAGGCTTCGAGTGCGGCATGAGCCTCGAGGGCCACAACGACATCAAGGTCGGCGACATCGTCGAGTGCTTCGTGATGGAGGAGATTCCGCGCTGAGCGCCCGGGGAGCGGCGACCCATCAACTGAACACGGCCCGGACCCTCTGTACACCTGCCATCGTGCGCCGGTTCACGGGCGCCCCAAGGGGCGTGCAGAGGGTCTGCGCCGCATAGGAGCAATATGAGCTATCAGAGAATCGACCGCATCTCCGAGGAGGTGCGCCGCGAGGTGGATCGCATCATCCGGGAGGATCTGGGCGATCCCCGCATCGACGGAACGTTTTCCGTCACCCGTGCCGAGGTCACCCGTGACCTGCGGTACGCCAAGATCTACGTCAGCGTGCTGGAGGAGGACAAGCGGGAGCCCATGATGGCGGCCCTGAAGAGCGCCGCGGGCTTTATCCGCCGGGAGCTGGGGAGGAACATCATCATCCGCTACAGCCCGGAGCTGTCCTTCGTCAGCGACCGGAACATCGCCTATGGCGTCCACATCGCCAAGGTGCTCTCGGATGCACGGAAAACAGAGGAGTTGGAAGCGCATGGAACAGAGGAGGACGATCGCTGAGGGAGTGCTGCGGGCCCTGCGGGACGCGCATCGCGTGGCGATCTGTGCCCATGTGAACCCGGACGGGGACACCATCGGCAGCGCCCTGGCCCTGGCCCACGGGCTGATGCAGCTGGGCAAGCGGGTGTGGGTCTACTGTCAGGACAAGGTGCCGGACGTGCTGCACCTCCTGCCCGGCTGGGAGCTGGTGACCCCGCCCGAGAGCGCGGCGGGGAAGCGGTTTGACCTGCTCGTGCCCGTGGACGTCAGCGACGAAACGCGGCTGGGCCGGTGCGCGGCGCTGCTGGAGCAGTGCGACCACAGCGCGCAGATCGACCATCACGGCACGAATCCGGGCTACTGCGAGCAGAACGAGATCGACGGCACGGCCTCCGCGACCGCGCTGATGATCGCCGCTGTGCTGCGGGAGCTGGGCGTGACCATGAACCGGGAAATCGCGATCTGCCTCTATGTGGGCACCGCCACGGACACCGGGAATTTCGCCTACAGCAACACCACCGCCGAGGCCTTCCGCGTGGTCAGCGAGCTGATGGAGCAGCACCTGCCCCTGAGCAGCATCGGGCGCGTGCTTTTCCGCGTCAAGCAGCCCTGTCAGGTGCTTTTGCTCACCCGGGCGCTGAACAGCTACCGCTTCCATCACGGCGGCGAGATCACCTCCATGGCGCTCTCCCGGAAGGATTTCGAGGACAGCGGTGCCCTGCCGGAGCATGCCGATACCATTGTAAACTTCGGCATCGAGGTGGCGGGCGTGAAGATGGCGGTGCTGGGCCGGGAGGCCGGCGAGGGGCGCGTCAAGATCAGCCTCCGGGCGCTGGAGCCCTGGAGCGTGGCGGGCGTCGCGTCCCGCTTCGGCGGCGGCGGACATGCCCAGGCCGCCGGCTGCACGCTGGATGGCCCCCTGGACGAGGCGGTGCGGCGGGTGGTGGACGCCATGGAGGCGGAGCTGGAGGGACGCACCTGACCCCGCAAGCAACACGGTTCGCAAGGAGCGAAGGAAGATGAACGGATTTCTGAATATCCTCAAGCCGCCGGGAATGACCAGCGCTGCCGTGGTGGGCACGGTTCGCCGCATGACGGGCGAAAAGCGTGTCGGTCATGCCGGCACGCTGGACCCGGAGGCCGCCGGCGTCCTGCCCATCATGGTGGGCAGGGCTGCGCGGCTTTTTGATTATCTGGTGGACAAGCAGAAGACCTATGTGGCGGAGTGCGCCTTTGGCGCGTCCACGGACACCCAGGACGCCACGGGGCGGGTGCTGGCAACCGGCACGGCCTACCCCACGCTGGATCAGGTGGAGGAGGCGGCCCGGAGCATGCTCGGGGACGTGTGGCAGCGCCCCAGCGCCTACAGCGCCATCAAGCAGGGCGGCAAGCCCCTCTATCAGCGGGCGCGGGACGGGGAGACCGTGGAGGTGCCCCTGCGGCAGGTGCACATCGAGCGCATCGCCCTTATGGGCGAGATGCCCCGGCACGGCGTGCTCATGACCATTGACTGCGGCAAGGGCACCTACATCCGCTCCATCTGCAACGATCTGGGCGAGAAGGTGGGCTGCCCGGCGCACATGCGCTTCCTGCTCCGCACCCGCTCCGGCGCCTTCACCATCGAGGACGCCTGCACGCTGGAGGAGCTGGAGGCGCACATCCGCGCTGGCACGCTGGCGGACTGCCTGACTGCCATGGACGCGCCCCTGCGGCATCTGCCGCGCACGGACGTGCCGCACTGGCTGGAGAAGCAGGTGCGCAACGGGGCCCATCTGCCGCTGGCGAAGCTGCGGGCAGCGGAGGAGCTGGCGCCGGGCGAGGTGACCCGGGTCTACCTGGATGGACGGTTCTGGGGCATGGCGGCCCGGGAGGAAAACGAGCTGGTCTGGCGGGCGCTGATTCCGCCGGACGCGGACGAAGCCTGAGGCGCGCCCGATATACTGCAGTTCCCCAGCGTCCTTTCCGCGCTGGCAGGACACAAAGAGGAGGAGACAGGATGCGGATTCTTCGCGATCCGGAGCATATGGAGCCCTGTGTGCTGGTGCTGGGCATGTTTGACGGCGTGCACCGGGGCCATCAGGCGCTGCTGATGAGGGGGCGGGAGCGGGCGCTGGCGCTGGGGGTTCCCCTGTGCGTCTGTACCTTTGAGCCCCACCCGCTGGCGGTGCTGCGGCCCGAGGGGCAGCCGCCGAGGCTCACCACCCAGACCGAGCGCGCCCGGCTGATGGCGTCCTACGGGGTGGATGTGCTGTGCGTGCGCTCCTTCACCCGGCGTCTGGCCAAGCAGCCCCCGGAGGACTTCGTGGCGGACATGGTGCGGCGGTGCCATCCCCGGGCGGTGGTGTCGGGCTTCAACTACACCTTCGGGGACCGGGGCGCGGGCACCTGCGAGACGCTGCGGGCGCTGGGGGATAAGTACGGGTACGAGAGCATCACGGTGCCGGAGGTGGTGCTGGAGGGAGCGACGGTCAGCTCTACCCGCATCCGGCGGCTGCTGGAGCAGGGCGAGCTGCATCTGGCGACGTACCTTTTGGGCCATGCCTACACCCTGGCGGGCCGCGTGGAGGGGGGCAAGCATATCGGGCGCACCATGGGCTTCCCCACGGCGAACGTGCGGGTGCCCGCCCACAAGGCGCTGCCGGCCTTCGGCGTGTACGCCTGCTACCTGACCGTGGACGGCAGGAGCCTGCCGGCGGTGGTCAACGTGGGCCGTCACCCCACGCTGCCGGAGGGGAAGGTGACGGTGGAGGCCTATGTGCTGGACCAGCGGATCAACCTGTACGGAAAGCCCGTGCGGCTGACCTTCATGTCCTATCGCCGCCCGGAGCGGAGCTTTGAGAGCGTGGAGGCGCTGCGCGCTCAGATTCGCCAGGACGCCTCGGATGCCCGCGCCTACTTCGCCTCGCTGCGATAAACGGCGCCCCACGCATGAAAAGGGGTAGCCAAATCGTTCCTGATATGGTATGATGAAGGCATCGTGACGCGATGCGGAAAGCTGCATGGAACGGAGGAGGATGACCATGAAGGCACCTGTGCTCTATCTCGTGATTCCCTGCTATAACGAGCAGGAGGTACTGCCCCGGACGGCACCCATGTTCCTGGGCAAGCTCCGGGAGCTGACGGAGCGGGGCAAGATCAGCGGGGACAGCCGCGTGCTGTTCGTCAACGACGGCAGCCGGGACGATACCTGGCGCATCATCACCGACCTGGCGGCGCAGGATGAGCACTATCAGGGCATCTGCCAGAGCCGCAACCGGGGGCATCAGAACGCGGTGCTGGCGGGGCTGATGGAGGTGAAGGACCGCTGCGACATCACCATCTCCATCGACTGCGACGGTCAGGATGATATAGGTGCCATGGACGAGATGGTGGACGCCTATCTGGACGGCTGCGACATCGTGTACGGCGTGCGCTCCAAGCGGGACACGGACACCTTCTTCAAGCGGGTCACCGCAGAGGGCTTCTACAAGTTTCTGGCAGCCATGGGGGTGGAGGTGGTGTTCAACCACGCCGACTACCGCCTGATGAGCAGCCGGGTGCTGCGGGAGTTCGCGAACTTCAAGGAGGTCAATCTGTTCCTGCGGGGCATGGTGCCGCTGGTCGGCTTCAAGTCCACCAGCGTGTACTACGAGCGCCATGAGCGCCTGGCGGGGGAGAGCCACTACCCGCTCAAGAAGATGATCGCCCTGGCCTTCGACGGCATCACCAGTCTGTCGGTGAAGCCCATCCGGCTGGTGTTCTTCTTCGGGCTGCTGGTGTGCGTGCTGTCCTTCATCGGCATTCTGTGGTCGGTGATCGCGGCGCTGAGCGGGCACACGGTGGCCGGCTGGGCGTCCACGGCGTGCATCGTGTGCTTCATGGGCGGCATTCAGGCGCTGTTCCTGGGCATCATCGGGGAGTACATCGGCAAGATCTATCTGGAGGTCAAGGCCCGTCCGCGCTACATCATCTCGGAGCGGACGCCGGGCATGGAGCGGAAGGATACGGAGCAAAGGGCGTAAACGGGGATTCCGGGGAGACGATTCAACCAAAGAGAATGGAGGATGCGTATGTTCTGCGAAGGAAAGATCTGGGTGGGAACCGGGGAGAAGCCAGTGTGCCTTCTCCCGCAGATGGCGAACCGGCATGGCCTGATCGCGGGCGCGACGGGCACGGGCAAGACCGTGACGCTGAAGGTGCTGGCGGAGGGCTTCTCGGAGATGGGCGTGCCCGTGTTCCTGGCGGATGTGAAGGGTGACCTGGCGGGCATGGTGCGGCCCGGCACCCACAGCGACGGCCTGGCGCAGCGCCTGGCGGACTGCGGCGTGCCCAGCTTCCAGTACCGGGCGTTCCCGACGGTGTTCTGGGACGTGTACGGCGAGAAGGGCCATCCCGTCCGCGCCACGGTCAGCGAGATGGGCCCCATGCTGCTCTCCCGGATGCTGGGGCTCAACGAGACCCAGAGCGGCGTGATGAACATCCTGTTCCGCGTGGCGGACGACGAGGGCATGCTGCTGCTGGATCTGAAGGATCTGAAGGCCATGCTGGCCTACCTGGGCGAGCACGCCCGGGACTACACGCTGGAGTACGGCAACGTGTCCGTGGCAACGGTGGG
>JAEDKS010000128.1 GCA_016295665.1 Clostridia bacterium | reverse complement strand
GGGACATACCATTTTTCCGAAAAGAATTGTTTTTTTCGGCGCTTCATGGTATGATAAATTGTCTGCCGGTTATGGTCACATACCGCGATGGCAGCGGATCCGCCGCTTCCCCGGGCGGGATGCGCGGATCAGGTGACGGCGTCATGCCGTATGGAGGTCGATTTATGTACAAACTGCTTCTTGTCACCGATCAGCCCCAGGTCACCGAGGCCTTTATGGGCGATATGAGCTGGGAGAGCCTGGGCTTCCGGGTGCCCCGGGTGACGGATTCCGCCCGCGCCGCGCTGGAGAGCCTGCAGAACCATCACGCCGATGGGATCGCCGTGGCGCTGCCGGCGGCGGAGGAGGAAAAGCTGATGGCGGCCCTCGGGCAGCTGTGGCCCCTGCTGCCCATCATGCGCGCTTCGTCCCGCAGGGATGAGGTGTGCAAGGACGTGCAGGAGCTGGGCAGCCTGCTCAACCGGCTCAACGCCGATGATGCCGACCAGCCCTACAGCGTGGAGGAGGCCATGCGCCAGGTGCGCCATGCCTTCTTCCGGGAGCTGCTGGACGGTCGGCTGCATGACCGGGCGGCTGTGCGCCGCCGCCTGCGGCTCATGCGCAGCCGCATGAACCCCGACAAGCCCTGCGTGCTCATCCAGTTCGCCCTGCCCGAGGACGAGGACTATCTGGAGGGCCACTGGCACTACGGCCCCGAGCGGCTGGAGATCGCCATGCGCAACCTGTTCGGCGCGGAGCTCATGGGCATGCGCCTGCTCGTCAGCGTGCTGCCCGGGAACCGCATCTATCTGCTGGCCTGCCCCATGCTCGGCTCCGAGCGGCAGGACGTGGAGGAATCCATGACCGGCATCGTCGCCGACCACGCCGCAGGTGCCATCGAGCATGTGCGGGAATATCTTGGCATTGACATGACCATCGCCTCGGTGGACGTGCTGCCCACGGTGGCGGCCCTCGCCGACGAGCGGGGCAAGTAAGGCCGGGCCGCGCCGCATGGGTGGAGGGCGGCGGGCGGGCATACGCATCGAAACGGAATCAACAGCGCCCTGTGCGCTGGGCTGCCCTGCGCAGCCGGAGAAGGAGGGTAAGACATGGGCATTCTGGATATGATCCGGGGACAGTGCATTGATGTGATCGAGTGGACCGACGCATCGCAGGATACCATCGTCCACAAGTACGACATGAAGGGCAAGGAGATCATGATGGGCGCGCAGCTCACCGTGCGGGAGAGCCAGACGGCGATCTTCGTCAACGAGGGGCAGCTGGCGGATATCTTCCAGCCGGGCCGCTACGAGCTGCAGACCTCCAACATGCCCATCCTCACCGCGCTCAAGTCCTGGAAGTTCGGCTTCAACAGCCCCTTCAAGGCGGACGTGTACTTCATCAGCACCAAGCAGTTCCTCGACCGGAAGTGGGGCACCACCAACCCCGTGATGATGCGCGACGCGGAGTTCGGCATGATCCGCCTGCGGGCCTTCGGCTCCTACGCCTTCCGGGTCACCGACCCCGAGGCCCTGCTGCGCGAGTGCTTCGGCACCAATCAGGTGTACAAGGCCAGCGACATCGACGGGCAGATCAAGCGCATCGCCGTGTCCTCCCTGTCCGACGCCATCGCGGAGAGCAAGATTCCCGCGCTGGATCTGGCGGCGAACTACGACGAGCTGTCCAGCTACGCCCAGCAGGTCATCAACCCCAAGCTGGCGAACCTGGGCATTCAGCTGACCAGCTTCGTGATTGAGAACATCTCCCTCCCCGAGGAGGTCGAGAAGGCCATGGATCGCCGCACCAGCATGGGCGTGGTGGGCGACCTGAACCGCTACACCCAGTTCCAGGCCGCTGAGGCCCTGCGCGAGAGCGCCTCGGCCCCCGGCAGCAGCGCCGGTGCCGGCATGGGCATGGGCGCCGGCATGGCGATGGGCCAGATGTTCGCCCAGGCCATGCAGATGAACCAGCAGCAGGCCGCGCCCGCTCCCCAGGCGGCGCCCGCGCCCCAGGCGAAGGGCGGTTTCTGCCCCGAATGCGGCGCGCAGCTGACCCCCGGCGCCAGGTTCTGCCCCAGCTGCGGCGCGAAGCAGGCGGCTTCCGGCGTGTGCCCCGGCTGCGGAAAGAGCGTGCAGCCCGGCGCCAAGTTCTGCGCCAACTGCGGCACGAAGCTGTAAGGGCGTGCCGGTCGATGATGACCGGGACGGACAGGGGAACAGCATCCAGGAAATCAGCAACAGATGGAGAGGCTGCCGTGGCAGGGATGCCGGGGCGGCCCCTCCTTTTTCGTGCGCGGACGGGGCGCGGCGCGCCGGGGGCTGGTTCGGATGGGAGGACAGGATGACCAAATTGGTCAATGAATGTCCGGGGAGGGTAAACAGAAGGAAAACTTGACAGACGGGGCCAAGGGGCGTATGATAGCAGCAACAGCAGGGCAATGGCGCAGTTGCCCCGCTGTTTGCTTTTGGCGGGGCAGCGGGGCAGAGCTCACCCGGCGGGCCGCACCACACGAGAGGAGGAGCTTCAGACATGAGGAACAATCGGCGGAGGTTGGCTGTCGCGGTGCTGGTGGCGGTGCTGACGATGGCGATGGGCAGCATCGCCCGGGCGGAGGCCGTGACGGTCGGGGACGCGATTCTCTATGCGGTGGACGAGACGGGCATTTCGTACAATGTGGTGTACACGGCACCGCTGGCGGCGGACGTGGCGGTGACGGACGAGACGGGCAGCGGCATTGACTCGCTGGAGGCGCTGGTCGCGGCGCTGGGCACGGCGCCCGAGATGGCGGAGGCCGTGTTCGCCCCCGGGGACACCGTGGGCGACGCGCTGGGGCTGGCGGTCAGGGCGACGCTGACGATGGAGGACGGGACGGTGACCGCCATCGCCGTCACCTCGGCCCAGGAGCGCCCGATGATCGGCATCTCCTGGAAGAAGGACACCATCGGCAGCGACTATCTGGGCTTCGCGGAGGCCTACCTGCGCGGCGGCGCCCGGGTGACGTTCATGACGCAGGTCACCGATGAGGCCGGGGCGGAGGCCATGCTGGCCCGGGTGGATGGCATCTTCATGACCGGCGGCGAGGACGTGAACCCCGCCCTCTACGGCGAGGAGGCCTACGTGCACGGCTCCTCCGGGTGGAACGACGCCCGGGACACCTCCGACATCCTGATGATCCGGGCGGCGATTGCCGCGGATGTGCCGATGCTGGCGGTGTGCCGCGGGGAGCAGATCTTCAACGTCGCCATGGGCGGCGGGCTGATTCAGGACATTCCCGCCTATCTGGGCTCGCTGGTGGTGAGCGGGGAGATTGACCCGAGCCGCGCCCAGTGGCTGCCGGACACCGGCGTGCGCTCCTGGACGGCGGACGGCCCCGTGACCACGCCCTGTCTGCCCACCCACTACCGGGTGACCGTGGACGGGCTGGTGCACAGCGGCGGCACCGGCTATCATGTGCTGGGGGACGACGAGTTCCTCGCCATCGACGAGAGCGCCAGGTGGCTCTATGACATCGCCGGCGGTCCGAATCTGGCGCTGGTCGCCACCGCGCACCATCAGGCCGTGAACCCCGAGAAGCTGGGCGAGGGGCTGACCATCGTGGCCCACAGCTCCGACGGCATCGTCGAGGGCATCGAGTATCAGGACAATCTGTTCGCGCTGGGCATCCAGTTCCACCCCGAGCGGGACGCCCTGCGGGACACCCGCGACGTGGACATCAGCCAGGACGAATGCAACCGCTTCCTGGGGGCGCTGGTGAAGTACGCCGGCATCTACGCGTCGGAAAAGTAACGTATCCCGGGGTTCGCTGCGGGCATATCCTGCGGCGAATCCCTTTTTCATGCGCAAAAAAAGGGAGCGGGTGCGCCGTTTGAGGGGCGGGCCTGCTCCCGGGTGGGTGAAGGGAATGGGGACGCTTACTGCACGGGGGGCTGGGCGGCGGAGAGGGCCGAGAGCTCCTGGGCCACCTCGTCGGCGTACTCGTGGTGCGCCGCGTGCTCCTGGGCGGGCTGCTCGCCAGCCATGCTCAGGCGGCCCACCGACACCTCGTAGGCCATCTTGCCGATGACCGTGCCGTCCGCGAGCTGCTTCTGGTAGGCGCGGCTCTGGAAGCGGCCCTGCAGCTGCACCCGGTCGCCCACCTTCAGGTGGCTGGCGAAGCGGGCCGTCCGGCCCCAGGTGATGCAGGGGATGTAGTCGCTCTTGCCGTAGGCCCGGTTCACCGCCAGCATCAGGTCGGCGATCTCCCGGCCGAAGGGGGTGGTGCGGTAGCTCGGGGGCTTGCACAGCGCGCCCGTCAGCAGAACCTGGTTCGGGTTCTCCCCGTCATCCAGGGGCATCAGGTGCTGGGCAAAGCCCGTGATCAGCAGCCGTCCCGCGCCCTCGATCACCTTGTTGTAGCTGCGCAGCTGCCCCTCGATGGACAGCGGGGAGCCCGCCTCCAGCGTCGTGTGGTCGATGAGGCGCTCGGACAGCGTGATGGGCAGCAGATCCTCCGTGCCCGAGAGGCGCGGAACGGACAGGGTGGCATAGTAGAACTTCTCTCCAAAGACCTCGTGCCCGTAGGTGGGCGCTTCGATCAGCACACCGGAGAGCCGCAGGTAGTTGCCGGTATCTTCCATCATCATGGCATGTGCTTCCTTTCTGTTTTTTCAGGCCCTCCGGAGCGCCGGGGGGCGGGCGATGGTTTACTGCGTGTTGGCGGGGTGCTGCCGACCCTGCACGTCAATGGTATAGGGGCCGTCCAGCAGCAGCTCTCCCACGGGGATGACCGTGAGACCCTGCTGCTGATAGGCGTCGAGCACGGAGGGCAGCGCCTGCGTGATATACTGGCTGTCGTTGTGGAACAGGACGATGTCCCCGGGCTGTACGTTCGAGGTGGCGCGCCGAACCAGGTCCTCCACACCCCGGTTCTTCCAGTCCAGGCTGTCCACGCTCCACTGGACGCACTCGTAGCCCGCCGACCGGCTCACCGTCACCACCGGGTTGTTGTAGTCACCGTAGGGTGGGCGGAACAGGGTCGGGCGGGTGCCCGTCAGCGCTTCGATCTTGTCCGAGACGCCGGTGAGCTCGGTGCGGATCTGTGCTTCGTTCAGGCTGCTCATGTGGGGGTGGCTGTCGGAGTGGTTGCCGATCTCGTGCCCCCGGGCGCTGATTTCCTGCACCAGCTCCGGGTATTTATCCACCCATATACCAACGAGGAAGAAGGTCGCTTTTATCCCGTAGCGATCCAGAATATCCAGTATCTCCATGGTCTGGGAGCCGCCCCAGGAGGCGTCGAAGCTGATGGCGATGGCGTTGTCCTCCCGCTCCACGCAGTAGACGGGCAGCTCCCGCTTCACCGCCAGCACCGCCGTGGCCTCCCGGTTCAGCGGACCCAGGTAGCAGGCGCACAGGATCGCCAGCACCCCCAGCAGCGCCAGGGCGCGCAGGGTGCGGGCGCAGCGCGGGGGTCGGGGGAAACCGGCTCCGGGGCGTGGGCGCTTCGGGCGGCGCGGGGCATCCTCCTCCTTCCAGTCAAATTCCGGCTTGGGCCTGAGCATCATGGTCATGGGGCCACCGTCCTTTCCCAGTTTATGCGGCATGCGCGGCGGATAGGAGGGAACCGCAAAGAAAGTGCGCTTTCGACAAAAGCAGACAGGCCGCGCCCCTCCTTCCTTCGGTGGAGGATATGCGGGGGGAGGGAGAAACAGACGCGGCGGGCGGGGGAACGGGAGGAGATGGAACAGAACGCAAAAAAGCCCCGCTCCGGGCGGGAGCGGGGGTTGCGAGGATGGGATGCGCGTCAGCGGGGCAGCAGGATGCCGGAGATTTCGAAGTGGCGCTGCTCGCCCTCCGCGCCGGAGAAGGAGAAGCGATCCCCGTCGCGGCCCAGCAGGGTTCGGATGCGCTGACCGGGCACGATCTCCCGGTCGTAGTTCACGGCGAAGCGGCGGAGCCAATGGGTGCGCAGGGTGTCGATGCCCAGGGCGTTGCAGCACAGGTCCAGATAGCGCACGTTGTTGACGTGCATATTGACATCCAGATCGGCGTACTGTGGAACGAACAGCCCCTCCAGCTGCACCTGGCCCACCTGGTCACAGGTGGCGGGCAGGGCCATGGGCGGGGTCAGGGCGCTGTTGTCGGGCAGCAGCGGCACCACGGCGGTGGGCGGGGCCATGCGGCGGGCGTTCACGTCCAGCAGCGCCCACAGGGAGCCGGCGCGGCCCAGCTCCTGTCCCCCGGCGTCCCGGAAGATGAACCAGCGCGGGAAGAACCAGCGGCGGTTCGCGGTGGGGAAGGTCTCCACATGAACCGTCTCGCCCAGGCGGGGGTAGCGGTCCATCTCCACCTCCAGGCGCGTGATGACCCAGACCAGCCCCTTATGGAGCAGCGCGTCCCGCCCGAAGCCCAGCTCGGTGCCGTGGCGGGTGGCCACGTCCTGCATGGTCTCCAGCACGGCGCTGGGACGCCACGCGCCGGAGAGGTCGCATTGGGTAAACTGCAGCGTAAAGTCCGACTGAAATACATTCATGGGCGAATGCCTCCTTGTGCTGAGCATGATACCACCGGCGGCGGCAAAATGCAAGCCCCCGGCAGCCCTACGGCCCCGGGGCAACAGAAAAGCCCGGACGTGAGAGGCTCGCGTCGGGCAGACAGGAACTGGGCACCGTGGGCGTCAGGAGTTCTGCAGCTCCTTCAGACAGGTGGGACAGACCAGCTTGCCCTTGAAGGCGTGCAGTTCGCCGTCGGTATCGCAGAAAATGCAGCGGGACATGTGCTTTTTGAGCACGATCTCATCACCATTGACGTAGATTTCCACATAGTCCTTGGTGCCGATGCCGAGCGTGCGGCGCAGCTCAATGGGAAGGACGATACGTCCCAGAGAATCCAGTTGACGGGTAACTCCTGTCGATTTCATCAGTACGAACCTCCTTTGCTTGATGGAGCCGGGTATGAGGTTGATTCTATTTTAAGACATGAAAAGCGACTTGTCAAGCATTTATGTGGCTTTTTCTGAGGTTTCTATGGGGGGAATGGAGATTGGAGACGATCTGGCTGGTGCTGACGGCGGGAGCGACGGGGTACGCGCTGGTGACGGGACGGGCCGGAGAGGC
>JAEDKS010000127.1 GCA_016295665.1 Clostridia bacterium | reverse complement strand
TTACGTGGACCGCTTCGCCTGCGACTGGCATCGGCTTGCAACCACAGACCCGAAGAATCAACCGCGCCTATTATAGTCCGTTTTCGCGAAAAACGCAAGTGAAAAACGTGACAAAAACAAAGGTTTTTTTGTCATCAGTTCGCCAACTTCATCATATCGCCGTGAAGACGCTGCAGAATCCGCTTCTCCAGGCGGCTGATATAGCTCTGGCTGATCCCCAGCACCGACGCGACCTCCTTCTGGGTCATCTCGGGCTGACCGTCCAGCCCGAAGCGCATGGTCATGATGCGCCGCTCCCGGGGCGAGAGGTGCCCCAGCGCCTCAAAGAGCATATCCCGCTCGGCGGATTCCTCCATGCCCCGGTAGACCGTGTCGCTGTCCGTGCCCAGCACGTCCGACAGCAGCAGCTCGTTGCCGTCCCAGTCGGTTCGGAGCGGCTCGTCCAGGCTGACCTCCAGCTTCGTCCGGCTGTGGCGGCGCAGGAACATGAGCACCTCGTTCTCGATGCAGCGGGAGGCATAGGTCGCCAGCTTGATCTTCTTCTCCGGGTCGAAGGTGTTCACCGCCTTGATGAGGCCGATGGTGCCGATGGAAATCAGATCCTCCAGCTGAACCCCCGTGTTCTCGAACTTGCGGGCGATAAAGACCACCAGACGCAGGTTGTGCTCGATGAGGGTCTGGCGGATGCTGCCGTCGTCCTGCGCCAGGCCGGACACCAGCGTCCGCTCCTCCTCCAGGGACAGGGGCGCAGGCAGCGGCTCGGAGCCGCCGATGTAGTACAGCTCCCTCGGGGTGAGCCGGTTCATCAGCTCGCCCAGCCTGTCACGGGCCATGGAAACCAGTTGGAAGGTCATGTTCATGGGATCAGCCTCCTTGTGTTTTATCCTTCTATCGCGGCGCCCGGCCTGTCCTGCAGCAGGCAGGCGGGCACCAGGGCCGTGAAGCCTGCCTCGGCCTCCGGGGACACCCCCAGCAGCGCCTCCACCCGCCGCTCCCTGCCCCCGGCGATGAGCGTCACCGCGTCCGGGCGCACCAGCAGCATCAGCGCGGAGCCCGCGGCGGTGCGGATGGGCAGGTAGCGCATGCCCGGCAGCAGCTCCCCCGCCGCCGGCAGGGACATCATGCATCCGGCGGCGCTGCGGCTCAGCACGATGACCGGCAGGCCGGTCACCGCGTCCCGGAGCAGGTTGCCGCTGTCCACCAGCGCGGTCATGCGAACGGCGGCGGCGCCCACCCGGACATTCAGGGCCGCACAGCTGACCACGGGCGTCCGGCGCAGGGCCCGGGGTACCAGCATCACCCCCGCGCACCCCGCCGCCACGCCCAGCAGCCCGGGCAGCGGCCCCTGCGCCAGCCGCAGCAGCCCGATGAGCAGCACCTCCAGCAGCACCAGCGGCACCAGCATGCGGAGCCACATCCGCCAGGTCATGCGCCCCCAGGCCACCCGGGGCAGCAGCGCCACCAGCACCAGCGCGCCCGCCCTCGGCAGCCATCCCCCCGCCATCACCGCCGCCGCCGAGGCCAGGCCTCCCAGCGCCGACAGCCCCAGCAGTCGCCCCGCCTCCGGGCGCCCCAGCCCCGCGCAGGTGCCCAGCGCCAGCAGCAGACAGAGCATGCAGAGCGTCTGCTGGAAAAGAAAATCCCAACCGCTGATGCGCATGATGTTCTCCTTTCCTGGACATCATACATCGACCGGCCGCGTCTGTCCGTCGCACCATCATGCGAAGCGGTACGATGTTTGCCCCTTCCTGTCGCATCATGCTTGCAAAGGGGAAGAAATGGTGCTATGCTTCCCTCATGCGAGGTGATGGTCATGCTGATTACCTGGGAGGGATTCACCGTTCAGCTCACGCGGCGGCGCAACTGCCGCCGTGCCACGCTCCGGTTCCATCGGGACACGGGGCTGTTCAGCCTGTCCGTCCCCACGGGCATGACCTCCTCGCAGGTGAGCGCGCTGCTCTCCCGTCAGCTTCCCTGGATGCGGGAGCAGGCCGCCCATACCGCGCCCCGCCCGGACTACGCTCCGGGCACCACGCACCCGGTGCTGGGCCGGACGGTGACCCTGGGCGAGGGCGGCGTGCCCGCCGGTCGCGAGGCGTTCCTGCGGTGGCGGGCGGCGCAGCTGAGCGCGCGGGTGCGGCAGCTGCTGCCCCGGGGGGCGCAGCGCATGGGCGTGGCGGTGCATGCCCTCCGCTGGCGGGACATGCGGAGCCGCTGGGGCTCCTGCCGCCCGGATACCCGCGATTTGACGCTGAACCTGCGTCTGGGGGCCTTTCCGCCCGAGTGCGTGGAGCTGGTGGTGGTACATGAGCTGTGCCATCTGCTCCACCCCGACCACTCCCCCGCCTTCTACGCCGACATGACCCGGCTGCTGCCCGACTGGAAGGCGCGAGAGCAGCAGCTGCGGGCGCTGCAGGGAGAGATCGCCGAGTAGCGGTGCCCGTTTCCATCGCTCCGTCATAAGCTGCAGAGGGAGACAGCCCATTCTATGCACCCGTGCATGGAATTTTGCATAGACCCTTGACATTCAGGACGGAGTGTGACATGATGAAACGTGGCGACATCTACCGCGCCGATCTCGATCCGGTGATCGGCTCCGAACAGGGAGGCATACGCCCGGTGGTAATCGTGCAGAATGATAAAGGAAACCGGCACAGCCCCACGGTGATCGTGGCAGCCATCACCACCAGCCGGAAGAAGCCGGCGCTGCCGCTGCATGTGCCCATCACCCCCGGTGAGAGCGGACTGAGCCAGCCCTCCGTGGTGCTGTGCGAACAGCTGCGAACGCTGGAGAAGCAGCGGCTGGGCCGGCAGCTGGGGCACCTGTGCCCCGAGGCCATGGCCCGCATTGACCGTGCGCTGGCCCTGTCCCTGGGCAGCCGCCTTCCACAGACAGGAGGTATACCACAGAATGAAACGGATGCTACAGTGGATGAAGTGTGAAAATGCCAGCGATACGCTGCTTGCCTATGTTCAGATCGTGGTGGGCTGCATCATCGGCGGTGCAGCCTACCCGCTTTTTCTGGTGCCCAACAGCATCGCCCCCGGCGGACTCACCGGCGTGACCACCATCCTCAACCACTTCTTCGGCGTGCCCGTGGGCATCACGAGCCTGCTTTTGAACATCCCGCTGTTCCTGGCGGGCATGCACGCCATGGGGCGCAGCTTCGTGTGGCGCAGCCTGGTCGCCACGGTGCTGTTCTCCTTCTCCATTGACCTGATCCGCCTGCAGCCCATGACCACCGATCCCCTGCTGGCGACCATCTACGGCGGCGTGCTGCTGGGCGTGGGGCTGGGCCTGATCCTGCGGGGCGGGGCCACCACCGGCGGCACGGACATGGTGGCCCGCATCGTCCACCATCGCCTGCCCTACATCACCACCGGTATGTTCCTCTTTCTGATCGACTGCTGCGTGGTCATCGCCGCAGGCCTGTCCATGGGCACCTCCGAGGCGCTGTACGCGCTGATCACCATCTTCATCTCCAGCAAGGTCATCGACATGGTGATGGTGGGCTTCACGGGCAACAAGGCCTGCTTCATCATGTCCCCGGCGTGGGAGCGCATCAGCGGGCGCATCCTGCAGGAGATGGATCGCGGTGCCACCCACCTGAAGGCGGAGGGCGCCTACTCCCGTCAGTCCCGCCCGGTCATCCTGTGCGTCACCAGCCGGCAGGAGATTCCCCAGATCAAGGCCATCGTCCGGCAGGAGGATCCCGACGCCTTCATGTTCATCACCGAGGCCCACGAGGCCCTCGGCGAGGGCTTCCAGCGGCTGGAGAGCGAGTGAATATTTCCCATTTCCCTCTGTTTTTCGGGTTTTTTTCGTAAAAAACACTTTGAAAAAGCGCACAGGTCTGCTATAATATCCGTGCAAGGAACAGCATCCGCTGCTCCACGACACATTTTGAAGGAGGAACATACCATGAAGAAGTTTCTGGCTCTTCTCCTGACCGCGGCGCTGCTGCTCTGCAGCGTGGCTGCCCTGGCCGAGGAGGTTCCGGACACCATGACCGCGGAAGACGGTCAGTATGTGGTTGCCATGGTGACCGACGTCGGTCAGCTGAAGGACAAGTCCTTCAACCAGGGCACCTGGAACGGTGTCAAGGGCTACGCCGCCGCGAACGGCCTGTCCTACAAGTACTATCAGCCCGCCAATGGCGACCAGGCCACTGACGAGGACCGCTTCGATGCCATGAAGGCTGCCTGCGAGGGCGGCGCCAAGGTCATCGTCGGCCCCGGCTTCATGCAGGCGACCGCCATGGCTCGCGCTGCCGAGGCCTATCCGGAAGTCAAGTTCGTCTTCATCGACGGCTTCCCGCTGAACGATTCCCAGGGCAACCTGCTGACCAACGTGGCCCCCGTGGCCTTCGCTGAGGAGCAGGCTGGCTACTTCGCCGGCTATGCCGCGGTGGCTGACGGCTTCACCAAGCTGGGCTTCTCCGGCGGCGGCGGCGGCACCAACCCCGCTGTGAACCGCTACGGCTACGGCTACATCCAGGGCGCTAACGACGCCGCTGCCAAGCTGGGCATCACCGTGGACATGAAGTACACCTATGCCTACGGCGCTTCCTTCTCTCCCTCCGCTGAGCTGCAGACCCTGATCGCCGGCTGGTACGAGACCGGCACCGAGGTCGTGTTCTCCTGCGGCGGCTCCATCTTCTCCTCCATCACCGCTGCTGCGTCCGCCAACGACGGCTATGTCATCGGCGTGGACGTGGACCAGTCCTTCGATTCCGACACCGTCGTGACCTCCGCCATGAAGGGCATCACCGCCGCCACCGAGTGGGCCATCGCCAAGGTGTTTGACGACACCTGGGCCGAGATCGGCGGCATCCCGGTGTCCCTGGGCGTGGAGAACGACGCTGTGGGCCTGCCCGTGGATACCTGGGGCCTGGAGGTCTACACCGTTGCTGAGTACGAGGCGCTGTTCGCCGACATTCTGGCTGGCAACGTGGTTGTGTCCAACGCTGCGCCCGACGGCAACCCCGGCACCGAGTGGAGCAACGTCAACCTGGAGTACGTTGAGTAATCCATCGCACACCCTCCGGGAAGGAGAGCTTCGGCTCCCCTTCCTTTTTTGTGCCGTTCAAAAAATCTGCGCAAGATGTTGACCTGTCAACAATTTTGTGGTATGATATGCGGGCTGCCTGCCGGCAGCAGCCATCCAACGAACATCAAAAAAAGAGAGGTGCATGATTTTGACGGCACAAACCAATCAGAAGCCCCGCAGGCGCATCCGGGTCTGGCAGATCGTTCTGCTGGTGATCCTGGTGCTTATCATCGCCCTGGGCGCCACGGTCGGCATCCTGTGGCACAACGAGCTGGCGACGGCGTTCTCCCTCCGCAAGGTGATGGGCGCCAACGACGCCCACCACGACGGCAGCGTCTACCGCATGGACGTCAGCGGCGACTACTATTTTGACGAGTTCCTTGCGCAGGGCGGCGCCTCCAGCGACGCGGAGCTGATCGGCTTCATCACCAGCAAGATCACCAAGGGCCTGCTTTCCATGGGCCTGACCGCGCCGGAGATCGGCTGCTCCGCCTTCACCGCCACCACGGAGAGCGGCGACCGGGTTTTCGGACGCAACTATGACTTCTCCCGCACCAACACCTGCGTGGTGTACACCAATCCCGGCAACGGGCGCCACGCCTCCTGGTCCACGGTGGATCTGGCCTTCATCGGCATCGAGCGGGACAGCGAGGTCAGCGGCATCATGGACTACATCAGCTGCCTGGCAGCGCCCTATGCGCCCCTGGACGGCATCAATGACGCGGGCGTGAGCTGCGGCATCTTCATGACCTATCAGGGCGATGACGACAGCGTGACCGCCACCAACCAGATGACCGACAAGCCCGACATCACCTCCACCACCATGCTGCGCATGATTCTGGACTACGCGAGCAGCGTGGAGGAGGCCGTGGCGCTGGTGTCCGCCTATGACCTGCACGACTCCGCCACCACCTCCTTCCACTACATGGTTGCCGACGCCACGGGCCGCAGCGCCATTCTGGAGTGGGTGTCCGACGGCACCGATGCCACCGACACCGACGGTGCCGCCCGTCACCTGAACGTGATCTACAACGACGCCGATCCCCTGTCCGGCGCCACCGACTGGCAGTGCATCACCAACTTCATCATCACCCCCGACTACTACACCGACGAGGCCGATATGCTGGGCTATGACCGCTATCAGTTCCTGCGGGACGCGCTGACCACCTCCGGCGGCATCGTTGCCGACGACCAGGCCGCCATGACTCTGCTGTCCGGCGTGGGCCGCCGCAGCTGGAACAACGATGACGGCAACGGCATCACCGTCCACAGCGCGGTCTACAACCTGACCGACCGCACCATGATCTGGGTCGCCAACGAGCATTACGGCGAGGAAGCCTACACGCTCACCTTCGGCTTCTGATCCCCCATGCCATCCCCCGCCGCCGAGGCTGCCATGCCCCGGCGGCTTTTCTGTCGGCTTCTGGATTGTTTTGCCGTGCCGCATAGCCCCGGAAAACCCGTGCCATACTCCTGGTATCAGCATTTGGAGGTGACACGGTATGGCGTATGGCAAGGTGGAGATCTGCGGGGTGGACACATCCTCGCTGCCGGTGCTTTCCAACGAGCGGATGCAGGAGCTTTTCCCGCTGGTGCACAGCGGCGACAAGGCAGCCCGGGACGAGTTTATCCGGGGCAACCTGCGGCTGGTGCTGAGCGTGATTCAGCGTTTCTCCGGGCGCGGCGAGAACGCGGACGACCTGTTCCAGGTGGGCTGCATCGGGCTGATGAAGGCGCTGGACAACTTCGATGTCAGCCAGAACGTGCGCTTTTCCACCTATGCGGTGCCCATGATTATCGGCGAAATCCGGCGCTATCTGCGGGACAACAACGCCATCCGGGTCAGCCGCAGCATGCGCGACACGGCCTACAAGGCCCTGCAGGCCCGGGACAGGCTGCAGTCCCGGCTGAACCGGGAGCCGGACATCACCGAAATCGCCCAGGAGCTGCAGCTGCCCCGGGAGGACGTGGTCTTTGCGCTGGAGGCCATTCAGGATCCGGTCAGCCTGTTCGAGCCGGTGTACAACGACGGCGGCGACGCGCTGTACATCATGGATC
>JAEDKS010000126.1 GCA_016295665.1 Clostridia bacterium | reverse complement strand
AACCCCCAAGGCTCCCTCCCCGAGGGAGCTGTCGCCGTCAGGCGACTGAGGGAGTAACGCAGTCGCACTCCCACCCCGCCGCTTTCCCCCCACCGACCAGCAAAGGAGGCCCCACCATGCGCAAGCACCCCCTCGCCCTGTCCCTCATCCTCGCCCTCACCCTCCTCCTGTTCTGTTCCCCCGCCGAAGCCGCCGGGCAGCTGACGGTCACCGAAAGCAATCTCCTGACGATTCCCGGCAGCGGCACGGGCCTGTTCTGCGCCGCGGTGGAGAACACGGGGGACGCGCCCATCGCCGTGGGGCAGGGCAAGCTGGCGGTGTTCACGGACGCGGGGGAGCTGCTTCTGGTGCAGGACTACCTGAGCGCCACCCCCACGGGCCTGCTGCTGGCCCCGGGGGAGGGCACCTACCTGACCGCGTACCTCTGGGACGAGCAGCTGGGCGCCCTGACCGCCCCTCTGACCTGCACCGTCTCTGTGCGCACCAACGACTGGTCACAGGCGGCGGACGTGCTGACCGCCACCTCCGTGCTGGACGTGGACGCGGGCACCGTGGACGTGACCTTCACCAACCCGTCGGACGCCATCCTGTCCGGCCTGCTTCTCAACGTGGCGCTGCGGGACGCGGAGGGCGCGCTGCTGGGCGTGTGCTCCACGAGCCTTGACCGGGTGGGTCTGCATCCGGGCAGCACGCTGACCGTGACCGTGCCCCTGGACTGGAACCTGACCGAAGCGCTGCGGGCCGCCGGCGTGACCATCTCATCCGCCGAGGCGCAGGTGCTGAGCCTGCGCTGACCCTGCCCCCGAAAGCCCTTGCGCAAGATGCCAAAACGCTGTATAATAAGGAGGCAACACGACGCGGGGCGCCGAGGAAGCGGAGGATGGAAACGGGATGCTGCGCTGGCTGGTACGGGTGGTCTGCTGTGGGCTGATGGGGCTGCTGCCCCTGCTGTGCGGCGCGGGAGGGCTGACGCTGCCGATGGTGGCGCTGTCGGCCCTGCTCCTCACGGCCTGCGCGGCCCTGGCGGCGTTTCGTGAGCGGGCCTGCGCCACGGTGGCGGCGGCGCTGTTTGGCGTCTCCTGCCTGCTCCTGTGGGCGCGGGGGCTGCTGGGCACCCCGGCGGTGACGCTGCCCCCGATCATCTGCGCGGTGGCGGGCGGGCTCATCCTGCCGAATCTGCCGCCGGCGCGGAGCACGGTGCACCGGGGCGCGCTCTGGGCGGCGCTGTGCGCTGCGTGGAGCGTCTGTGCCCTGCTCTGCTTCATCCGCCTGCCGGAGGGCCTGTCCACGCTCCTGACCCCGTGGAGCCGCACGGAGCGGGGGGCGCAGCAGCTCTGTGCGCTGTATGTCCGGGGGCTGCTCCGGGCGGATATTCCTTCGGCGGAGGAGGCGGGCATCCTGCTCTTTGGCCCGGTCTGCATGACGGAGGACACGGTCTACCGCCTGACCTGTGACCTGACGCGCCAGCTGGAGGCGCTGCTCCGGGCGTACCTGCCGGGGCTGCTGGTCACGTGGACGGGCGTGACGGGCGTGGGCTACGCCCTGCTGCGGGAGGTGGAGAACGAGCGCCTTGGCCTGTGGCGGGATTTGCCCCGCTGGCCCTCGTGGCACCTGCCCCGGGGCTGGGGGCTGGCGGTGGGGGCGCTGTTCCTCGGCTGGTTGCTGTATCTGGGCGAGGGGAGCGTGGCCATGCTGGGTGCCCTGTGCGTGTCGGCGGCGTCCTTCGCCTTCGGGGTGCAGGGCGCGTCGAGCCTGTGGTGGCGCATGGGTCAGGCCGATTTGCCGAATGGCACCCGGGCGCTGGCGGTGGGTGCGCTGGCGCTGTTTCTGCCCCCGGTGCTGACGGTGCTGGGCGTGTTCGACCAGCTGAGCGACCCGCGCGGCCTCCGCACCCGGGACGATGAGGACGACGAGGACGAGGACGACGACGACGATCTGTTCTGACCGCCGTCCCCCAACGACAGAAAACGACAGGAACGTCCCCGGGCATGATCCCCGGGACGAGTGAAGGAGGAAACCAACATGAAGGTGATTCTGCTGCAGGACATCAAGGGCTCGGGCAAGCGCGATGACATCATCACGGTGTCGGACGGCTACGCCCGGAACTTCCTGTTCCCGAAGAAGCTGGCGGTGGAAGCGACGCCCGGCGCGGCCCGGGAGATCGAGCGCAAGCGTGCCGCCGAGGCGGCCCGGGAGGCGGAGCGCCGCGCCCAGGCCGAGGAGAAGGCCCGCCAGCTGAAGGGCAAGGTCATCAACCTGCAGGTGAAGTGCGGCGAGAAGGGCCGGCTGTACGGCTCCATCACCAACGCGGAGATCGCGGAGCAGCTGGAGAAGCAGCACGGCATTCAGGTGGACAAGAAGAAGATCGACCTGCCCGACCCCATCCGCACGGTGGGGGACGTGGAGGTGGACGTGTGGCTGTACAGCGGCATCACCACGCGGATGGTGGTGCACGTGGAGCCCCTGGCCAAGTAAGCGCCGGGCAAAGGAGCGGAACGGAACATGAGCGAATATCGCGGCATGACGCCGCCCAACAGCGTCGAGGCGGAGGAGTCCGTTCTCGGCGCCATGCTCCAGGACCCGGACTCGGTGCTGCAGGCGTCGGAGCGGCTGCAGCCGGAGGACTTCTATCAGCCCCAGAACAAGGAGCTCTTTGACAGCATGATCGCCCTGCACCGCGTCCAGAGCCCGGTGGATCTGGTGACCGTGGACGCGGAGCTGCGGCGGCGGGGCACGCTGGAGGGCATCGGCGGCGTGCAGCGGCTGGTGAAGCTGGCGGCGCAGGTGCCGACCACCGCCAACGTGAAGGCGTACATCGCCCTCGTGGAGGAAAAGAGCACGCTGCGCAAGCTGATTCAGGCGTCCCAGTCGATTGCCCAGTCCTGCTTTACGCAGCAGGACCCGGTGCCGGACATCATGGCGAAGGCGGAGAAGTCCATCTTCGACATCGTGATGAAGCGCTCGGGGGGCGAGAGTCTGGTGCCCATGAGCGAGGTGCTGGTGGACACCTACACGAAGATTTCCGACCTGGCGAAGCTGCATGGTCAGCTGAACGGCGTCCCCACGGGCTTCGGTCAGCTGGACACGCTGCTGACGGGCCTGCACCCGGGCGAATTGATCCTGATCGGTGCGCGCCCGTCCATGGGCAAGACGTCCCTGGCGATCAACATCGCGTCCCACGCCTGCATGAACGCGAACCGCTCGGTGGCGTTCTTCTCGCTGGAGATGCCCCGGGAGCAGATCGCCATGCGTATGCTCTGCTCCCTGGCGGGGGTGAGCATGCAGAAGGTGCGCTCGGGCATGCTGAGCTCGGAGGACTGGCTGAAGCTGTGCGAGATGTCGGGCCCCATGAGCGTGGCGCCCATCTGCATCGACGACACGGCGGGCATTTCCCCGTCCCAGCTTCGCTCCCGGTGCCGCCGGCTGATGATGGACCGGGGACTGGATCTGATTGTGCTGGACTATCTGGGCCTGATGCACGCCGACGGCAAGACGGAGAGCCGTCAGCTGGAGGTCAGCGAGATCAGCCGTCAGCTGAAGGCCATCGCGCTGGAGCTGAAGGTGCCGCTCATCGCCTGTGCCCAGCTTTCCCGCGCGGCGACCACCCGCGTGGACAAGCGTCCGATTCTGAGCGACCTGCGCGATTCGGGTTCCATCGAGCAGGACGCCGACGTGGTCATGTTCATTCACCGTGAGTACTACTACAACCAGGAGGCGCCGCAGTTCGAGGGCGAGATCATCCTCGCCAAGCAGCGCAACGGCCCCCTGGGCACGGTGAAGGTGGAGTGGGTGCCCGACCTGACCAGCTACCGGGATCCCCCGGGCACCGCGGGTCAAGCGCCGTTCTGAGCGGCGCGGGTCATCGCATGGGGATATATTGCATATGCCCCGGCAAGATATGGGAAATCCCCGGGTGGGACAGGGAGAGGAGCGCATGAAAAACGCGCCCCTCTCTTTGTATGCGGGGGGCGCGGTATGGGTGTGCGGGATGCGCGGATCAGTTCATCCGGGTGAGGAACCGGAGGATGCCCTCGTTGGTGGAAGGCCCGCTGCGGACGAACTGCACGTCCTCCAGCCTGTACAGCAGGCAGCCGCAGTGTCCGGGCAGGGTGGGGAAGCAGGTGATTTTGAGCCAGGTGTCGATTTCGCGGCTGTAGTCCAGGGTCTCCAGCGCCTCGCCGAACAGGGTGGCCCGCTCGTAGAGCCGGAGCCACTTGTGGTCCATGTTGGCGAACAGCGCGCCGAAGCTGCTGCCGACGAGGCGGTCCAGGGGCACCCGCTCCAGCTTCGCCAGCGGCTCGTTGGCGTAGCGGAAGATCCAGTCCACGGCGTTCTGCTGCTCATCGAACACCATCTCGATGTCGCAGAAGGCGCAGGGGAGCGTGTCGAAGCTCTGGAAGTGGCGGTGGTAGTCCTCGGGGGACATGCCGGCGTTGCTCCGGGCGAAGCCCTCGACGAAGCCGCGGCGGATGTCCTGCACCCGCTCGACAATTTCGGCGCGGTGGCGGTCGGCGTAGTCAAGGATTTCGCCGTTGACCAGCAGAATGCGGTCGGTGACCTCATGAATGGCGCGGGCCGCCACATAGCAGCCCCGGTCGATGCGGACGAACCCGTCCCCAAGGGTGTCCGCGAGGGTATGGATGTCGCTGCGGGTGGCGTAGATTTGCCCGTCGCTGGTATGGATTTCCCTGTGCCGCCCGGCGGTGCGCACGTAGAGCACGGCGTCCACCGCGAAGGTGACCTTCTTTCGTCCGGAAATGACGGTGAGTGTCCTGATGTCCTGCATAACATTCCCTCCTGAAGCAGGTACCATTATACACGATTCCCCGCCTTTTGTCCACCCCAAACTGCAATTCGTGCACAGAAAGGCACCATTCGTGCGTTTTTGCGCTGTTTGCCCGGTTCGGGGCGGGGGAGCGCCCACGGCAAAGGGCATGCCCTGCGGAGAGCATGCCCGGGGAGCTGTGCATTTTCCGTTTTCTTCCGATTTGTTCCGTTATGTTCCACTTTCCTCCGCCGCGTCGCCCGTCCCCTCGGTCATCTCCCAGGTGACGGTGGGGGTGGAGCCGGGGGTCTGCCAGGGCCGCAGGTACGCCAGCGCCACGGCCCCCGCCAGCAGCACCGCCGCCAGCGCGAGACCCCAGGCGCGCCCGGTGACCCGTTTGTCGGGGGCATGCCAGCCCAGCGCCCGCAGGTGCTTCATGACGGCGGTGGCGCACACGCCGGTCAGCGCCCCGCAGACCGCGCCCACCGCCAGCAGCACCAGCAGGTACCACACCATGCCCTTAAGCGGCACCCGCAGGATGAGCAGGGAGAGCCCGACCTGACCGGCGTTGTGGAGCATGCCGCCCGCCACGCTGACCGCCACGGCGGGCAGGCGCACCCGGCGCAGCAGCACCATGCCGGTCATGCTGAGCAGGCCGCCCGCGAAGCCGTAGAGCATGGTGCTGGGCCCGGCAAAGAGCATGCCGCTGAGCAGCACCTTCAGCGCCATGAGCAGGAAGGCGGTGGGGGCATCCAGCATGTACACGGCGAAGATGAGCACGCTGTTGCTGAGCCCCAGCTTGATGCCGGGCACGCCCACGTTGAGGGGCAGCAGCGACTCCACATAGCCTAAGATGAGCATCATCGCCAGCAGCAGCGCGCTCAGGGTAACGCGGCGGGTGGCGCTCCGGTCTCTGCGATTTCTCATGCGCCGCCCTCCCCGCTGCCGCCCATGGCGTTCATTTCCTCGGGGGTGTACAGCTCCACGGACACCTGATTGGGCAGACAGATGACCCAGTTGGTCAGCACCCGGGTGTCGCGGTTCTCAAAGGTGACCAGCCCCTGCTTCACGCAGTCCTGGTTGTGGCAGGAGGCGGCGCCCATGAACACGCCCTCGGGGGAGAGGTGCACCTCGTTGATGAGCTCGGTGCCGTCCTCGGCGGTCTGGCGCAGGGTCACCACGCGCTCCCCGTCCCCGGGCAGGGCGATCCAGCGGCTGTCGCTGCCGACGGTGATGCGCACGTAGCCGGGGGCCGCCGCCACGTCGTCCGGGTTGGCGGTACCATCGGGGAGGGAGGGGCCGCCCCCCGTAGCCGCGCAGCCCCCCAGCAGCAGCGCCGCCGCCAGCAGCGCCGAGAGAAAACCGAAGCGCATCATCAAGACCTCCTGAAGCTGTTCCTGTGTCTATGATACCGCAACGCCGGGGGCGCGTCAAGGGGCAGCGGCGGGGAAGGCGGGGCAAAGTGAAGGGCACATGAAAATTTTCTGAATAGGTGTTTCATTTTGCGCAAAACCGTGTATAATAGGGGTGTGGCTTTCGCCAAATTCAGAGTAAGATGGAGGTTGAAAAACATGAAGTGGGTTTGCAGCGTTTGCGGTTATGTGTATGAGGGAGCTCAGCCCCCGGAGAAGTGCCCGATCTGCGGCGTTCCTGCCAGCAAGTTCAACAAGGTTGAGGGTGAGATGACCTGGGCCGCGGAGCACGTGGTCGGCGCCGGCAAGGGCGAGGGCATCCCGCAGGAGATCGTGGATGGCCTGCGCGAGAACTTCCAGGGCGAGTGCTCCGAGGTGGGCATGTACCTGGCGATGGCGCGCGTGGCGCATCGTGAGGGCTATCCGGAGATCGGCCTGTACTGGGAGAAGGCCGCCTATGAGGAGGCCGAGCATGCGGCGAAGTTTGCGGAGCTGCTGGGTGAGGTCGTGACCGACTCCACCAAGAAGAACCTGGAGATGCGCGTCGAGGCCGAGAACGGCGCGACCGCCGGCAAGTTCGAGCTGGCGAAGAAGGCGAAGGCGCTGGGTCTGGACGCGATCCACGACACCGTGCACGAGATGGCCCGCGACGAGGCCCGCCACGGCAAGGCCTTTGCTGGCCTGCTGGCCCGGTACTTCAAGTAATCCCACGGTTTCCACAGGGTCAGCCCCGCAGGGGGCTGGCCCTTTTCTGTCACGCTGAAACAGAGACGAAGATGTTATTTTCAGACATCTTTGACTCAATTTCTATACATCCTTCAATCAACTGTGATTTATTTCCTGAACAACCAAGAAATATCTTGCAAAGGAGATGCCAATATGGTATCATGAAGTGGGTGACCAATTCCTTATTAGGGAACAACAATAATTGCATGAAAGGGAAGAGTGAGTT
>JAEDKS010000125.1 GCA_016295665.1 Clostridia bacterium | reverse complement strand
CATAGACGGTCTCCCCGGCGCTGACGCCGCTCAGGAGCTCCACCAGGATGCCATCGCTGACGCCGGTCTCCACGGGCACGGAGGTCATGGTGCCGTCGCTCTCCCGGCGGAGGACGCAGGCGGTGCCGTCCCCGGAGAAGGTCAGGGCGGTCAGGGGCAGCGTCACCACGCCCTCCGCCACCTGACGGGGAATGGCGATGGTGACCTGCATGCCCGGGTAGATGTCCCCGTCCACGTCCACATAGGCCGTGGCGGTGTAGTAGGCCGTGTTGCCCGCCGAGGCGGAGATGTGGTTCACCGACGCGATGACGGAGGGGAAGCTGCGCTCGGTGGCGGTGGTGGTGACGGTGCAGGGCGTGCCCACCGTGACCCCGGCGATGTCGTACTCATCCACCCGGATGGACACCTGCAGGTGACGGAAGTCCGACAGCTGCAGAAGCGACGCGCCCGCAGTCACCTCGTCCCCCGCGGTCACAGACAGCTGGTTGACCCGCCCGGCGAAATCGGCAGTCAGCGTCTCGCCCGTGGAGAGCCGCAGCAGCCGGTCGCCCGGGGCGACCTCGTCCCGCTCGGACACGTACACCTCCCGCACCACGGCGGCGGACGCGGCGGTGTAGGTGCGGTCGTCCACCAGCTGCAGGCTGCCGCTGAAGCTGAGGGTGCTGCTGATGCTGCCTACCTCGGCGGTATGGGCCTCGTAGTGGACGGCGTGCTCCTGACTGAGCAGATCCCATCCGTACCAGCCCGCGCATCCCAGCACGACCAGCGCCAGCCCCAGCAGCACCCCGCGCCGCAGCCGGACGGCCCAGCGGCGCTTCTTCTTTGGTTTCAGCGGCTTCTGATTCACGAAAGCATCCCTCCGATGCCGGCACAGGCTTCCGCGCCCGGCCGGAAATGACAGGAAAAACCATACCGGAGGGGCGTTATGATGGTTTGACTGACAGGTGAAATTTCGGTGAACACGGGCGATGCAGAGCGCATACGATGAAGAAACGGAGGTTGAAATTTGACGGCGGCTGTTGTATAATAGCCGTATTAGGCTGAGATCCGGAAGGATTGGAGGGAAGGTTGCCATGATCGTCACGACAAAGGGACGGTACGCGCTCCGGGTGCTGGTCGAGCTGGCGGAGCACCGGGACGCGCCGGACGGCTTCCTGCCGCTGCGGGAGATCGCCCGTCATCAGGGGATTTCGGGCAAGTATCTGGGGGCGATTCTCAGGGACCTGGCGGTGGCGGGGCTCGTGTTCGGCTCCCGTGGCAAGCACGGCGGTTACCTGCTCTCGAAGCAGCCCGGCGAGATCACCGTGGGACAGGTGCTGCGGCTGACCGAGGGCAGACCCACGGCGGTCGCCTGTCTGGCGCCCGACGCGCCGCCCTGCCCCCGGGCACAGGTCTGTCCCACCCTGCCCGTGTGGCAGGAGCTTGACGAGCTGGTCAACCACTTCCTCGACAGCTATACGCTGGAGGACATTCTGGTCAGGCAGCAGGCCCGGCGTCAGGCTGCACAGCTGGCGGGCGTGGCGGTGGGGCTGGAGGATGCGCTGCCGGCGGCCTGTCCCTTCGGCCCCGAGGATGATGATCCGGGCGACGACCCGGAGGATGATCCGGACGACGCGGAGGACGGCGCGCATGGCTGACGAGCGGCTGAGGGAGCGCCTGCCGCAGGTGACGGCGGCGCTGCTGGCGGATTATCAGCAGGGGAGACCCATCGACCGGATCGAGCCCTTCCGTCAGCCCGACCGGGACGCCATTGTTGAGATGATCGAAAAGCTGCGGCGGCTGGTGCTGCCCGGGTACTTCCGGGATCGGGTGCTGCGCACCTGCGACCACCGCACCGCCATCACCGCGCTCATGGAGGACACCGCCTGTCTGCTCCGGGAGCAGATCGCCATCGCGCTGGGCGGCTGGGAGGCGGAGGGTGTGCAGGCCGAGGCCGAGGAGCGGACGCTGGCCTTCCTGGAGCGTCTGCCGGAGATCCGGGCGCTGACCGAAACCGACCTGGAGGCGGCCTTTGACGGCGATCCGGCGGCCTACAGCCTCGACGAGATCATCATCGCCTATCCCGGGCTGTACGCCATCACCGTGAATCGGCTGGCCCACGCCCTGTGGACGCTGGGGGTGCCGCTGATTCCGCGCATCATGACCGAGCACGCTCACAGCCTCACCGGCATCGACATCCACCCCGGCGCCTCCATCGGGCGCTACTTCTTCATCGACCACGGCACCGGCATCGTAGTGGGCGAGACCACCGTCATCGGCGACCGGGTGAAGCTGTATCAGGGCGTGACCCTCGGCGCGCTTTCCACCCGGGGCGGGCAGAGCCTGCGGGGCAAGCGCCGCCACCCCACCATCGAGGACAATGTGACCATCTACGCCGGCGCCTCCATTCTCGGCGGGGAGACCGTCATCGGGCGGGGCGCGGTCATCGGCTCCAACGTGTTCATCACCCACTCCATCGCCCCGGACACCCGGGTCAGCGTCCGCAATCAGGAGCTGGTGTTCAAGGGCGGCACGGTGGCCTCCGTTCGTGAGAGTGCGCCCGATTGCGACAGCGAGTGGTTCTGCAACCTGTAGTTCCGGGCAAGGGTCGTGCCGGCGGGCTGCCGGCCTTTTGCCGTGGCTCGGCGGCGGAAATTTTCCTGTAACAAAAAGTTGCGGGTTTTGTCAAAGTGTGCTATCATGATTCTATCTGACCAACACAGGAGGGACAGGAAATGGCTGGCCATGTTTCAGAGGCGGTGATTCGCCGCCTGCCGGGCTACTATCGCCATCTGCGCGAGCTGGAGGCGGCGGGGGTCACACAGATCTCCTCCCAGGAGCTGGGCGAAAGAATGCACCAGACCTCCTCGCAGATTCGGCAGGACATCAACTGCTTCGGCGGCTTCGGTCGGCAGGGCTACGGCTATAACGTCAGCGAGCTGAAGGAGCACATTGGAGAAATCCTGGGGCTGCGGCAGAAGCACAGCGTCATCATTCTGGGCGCCGGCAGCATCGGCACCGCCGTGGCCCGCTACCCCACCTTCTCCCGGGAGGGCTTTGAGACCGTCGCCATGTTCGACATCGCGCCCGAGAAGGTGGGCACGGAGCTGTGCGGCGTTCCCGTGCTGCCCATGGACGCTCTGGAGGACTTCCTGCGGGAGCATCCCGTGGACATCGCCGTGCTGGCGCTGCCCGCCCGCGCCGCGCAGGAGACCCTGAACCGGCTGGATCTGTGCGGCATCACCGCGGTGTGGAACTTCGCCCCCACCGACCTGACGCACCCGGAGCATATGATCGTGGTGAACGTGCACCTCAGCGACAGCCTGCAGATTCTGTCCTACCGCATGGCCCACCGCGGGGAAACCGAACACTGACCAGGAGGACACCCATGGAGTCAACCCCGAAGCGGGACGATACGCCCCGCCAGAGCACCATCTTCTACGACGATTTCGACCAGCTGACCCCCCGCCGCGAGCGCGGGCGCGCCACCGACAGCCGCCCCCCGCAGCCGCCTCGCCGGCGCCGCGGCACTCACCCCGTGCTGTGGGGCTTCGTGTGCCTGGTGTGCCTGGCGCTGCTGGCGGGCATGGGCCTGCTCTGCGCGCCCCAGCTGCTGGGTCAGGCCCTGGACGGCGTGCCCGCCCTGGCCTTCGCGGGCGGCAGCATCCTCGTCTACGACCAGGCGGTGTATGACGAGTACCTCGCCAAACGCAACGCCATGGATACCGACACCTTCCGCCCCGGCGTCAGCGTGGACGGCATCGCGCTGGGCGGCATGACCATGGCGGAGGCCCGCGCCGCGCTGGAGCAGGTGCCCGCAGCCGGCGGCGGCAGCTTCTCCGTCACCGTTCGTATCGACGGCACCAGCTGGGTCATCGACTCCGGCATGGTGCCCATGACCCGCAATCTGGACGAAATGCTCCGCAAGGCGTGGGCCTTTGGCCGGCAGAACACCACCGCCATCCGCCTCAGCCGGGTCACCCCGCTGCAGGAGCGCTGGAATGATGCGCAGGCCCTGGCGGAGCATCCCGTGGCCTTCACCACATCCCTGTCCTACGACCCGCAGGCCGTGCGCTCCCTCACCGACCAGATTGCCGCGCAGGTCAACGTGCCCGCCGTCAGCGCCGATGTGGTGGCCTTTGACGTGGGCAGCCGCACCTTCTCCTTCTCCGAGGACAGAAACGGCGTCTACCTCTCCGCCGATGAGCTCTATGAGCAGGTCATGGCCCTGCTGGACGCGGGGGTGGAGGTGGGCACCGTGGAGATGACCGCCGTGACCGTCATCGCGGCGGTGACCAAATCCGAGCTGATGAACAGCTTCCGGCGCATCTCCTCCTATACCACCTCCACCACCTCCAACGCGAACCGGAACACCAACATCCAGCTCTCCGCCGCCGCCATCAACGGCTACGTGGTGAATCCCGGCGAGACCTTCTCCTTCAACCGCGCCACCGGCGAGCGAACCTCCGCCAAGGGCTACAGGGAAGCCAACGCCATCTCCGGCGGCGCGACCCGACCCGAGGTGGGCGGCGGCGTCTGTCAGACCAGCTCCACGCTGTTCAACGCCGTGGCCCGGGCCGATCTGGAGATCGTGTCCCGCAGCCCCCACGCCTGGCCCTCCAGCTACGTCAGCGAGGGCATGGACGCCACCGTCAACTGGCCCAATCTGGACTTCCAGTTCCGAAACGACACGAACTGGCCCATCTACATCGTGGCCTGGTATGAAAACAGGAAGGTCACCGTGGAAATTTACGGCATGAGCCTGGGCGACGGCATCACCATCGACCTGGAGAGCAAGTGCATTCAGACCCTCAAGGCCCCCAAGGAGACCAAGGAGGTTCAGAACACCAGCCTCCCCGCCGGCACCCGGCAGGTGACCGTCAACGCCCGCGACGGCAGCGTGTGGGAAACGTATCAGGTGTGGTACCAGAACGGCAAGGAAATCAAGCGCGAGCTGCTCTGCACCTCCACCTACAAGGCGTACCAGAAAACGGTGGAGTGGAACTGAGGGGGGAGGCCGGGAGAACCCCGGAGCCTTCCACGCCCTACTCCTTCCCCCGGGGCTTGAACAGCAGGGCCATCATGGTGCCGAAGAACACGGCGGCGGCGATGCCGGCGGCGGTGGAGGTCAGGCCGCCGGTGAAGGCGCCCATGAAGCCGATTTCGTCCACGGCGCGCTTCACGCCGGTGACCAGCGCGTGACCGAAGCCCGTCAGGGGCACCGTGGCACCGGCGCCGGCGAAGTCTGCCAGGGGGCCGTACAGCCCCACGGCGCTCAGGATGACGCCCAGCACGATGCAGCCCACCAGAATGCGCGCGGGGGTCAGCCTGGTTTTCAGCACGAGCACCTCGCCGATGGCGCAGATGGCGCCGCCGACCAGAAAAGCCTTTACGAAGCTCCAGAACATATGCTGCCTCCTTGCATCACGGCGCGCCTCAGGGCGCGTCGTTTTCAATGGCGACCGCGTGCGCGACGCCGGGGATGGTCTCGCCCTGCTGGCTGGAGGTGGTGGACAGGAGCGCGCCCGTCGCCATGAACAGCACCCGGCGCAGCGCACCCTTGCGGAACTGGTTCCAGATGTAGCCGTTCAGGGTGATGGCGGAGCAGCCGCAGCCGCTGCCGCCGGCGTGCACGTCCTGCTCAGGGCCGAACACCAGCAGCCCGCAGTCCACATACTTCGCCGCGTCCAGCGGCTTGCCGCGCTCCGCCATCAGCTGCAGCAGCACGTCGTGACCCACCTGGCCCAGGTCGCCGGTGATGATGAGGTCGTAGTCCGAGGCGGTGCGTCCGGTGTCCGTGAAGTGCCGGGTCAGGGTGGAGGCGGCGGCGGGGGCCATGGCGGCACCCATGTTGTTGGCGTCGGAGATGCCCATGTCCACCACCTGCCCCACGGTGACGTGGGTCACCCGGGCGATGGTATGCGGGGACTGCAGCGCGGACACGCAGGTGGCGCCGGCGCCCGTGACCGTCCACTGGGCGGTGGGGGTGCGCTGACTGCCGTACTCCAGCGGGAAGCGGTACTGCCGCTCCGCGGAGCAGAAGTGGCTCGAGGCCGCGCACAGGGCGGTGGTCATGTGGCCCCCGTCCACCAGCATGGCGCCGATGGCGAGGCTCTCCGCCATGGTGGAGCAGGCGCCGTAGAGCCCCAGAAACGGCACCTTCAGCGACCGGGCCGCCAGGGAGGCGGACATGATCTGGTTGAGCAGGTCGCCGCCCAGCAGCACGTCGGGGGACGGGATGCCCGCCTTCCGCAGGCAGGTCTCACAGGCGGTGAGGTAGAAGCGGCTCTCCGCCTTCTCCCAGCTGTCCTCGCCAAAGAGATCATCCTCGATCACGGCGTCGTAGAAGGCGCCCAGAGGGCCCTCGCCCTCCTTCCTGCCCGCGATGGCGGCACCGGCGATGATGGCGGGCCGGGTGCGCAGCTCAATGGTTGACACGTTTCGTCAGCTCCTTCCGGTTCTGTGCCCCCTTACCAGGGGAAAAGGGCGTAGAGCACCCCCACGATCACCGACGCGGAGATGCCCCAGACCAGAACGGGCCCCGCGATGGTGAACAGCTTGCCGCCCAGTCCCAGCACGAGACCCTCCCGGCGGAACTCCATGGCGGGGGAGACCATGGCGTTGGCAAAGCCGGAGATCGGCACGAAGGCCCCCGCTCCGGCGTACTGCCCGATTTTGTCGAACACGCCCAGCCCCGTCAGCAGCGCGGTCAGCGCCACCAGCACGGTGGAGCAGAAGGTGGAGGCGGCGGTGTTGGTCATACCCAGGGGGCCCCGGCCCAGCTCCAGCAGCGCCTGCCCCAGACAGCAGATGGCCCCGCCGACCCAGAAAGCGCGGAAAACGCCCTGCCCCAGCTTCGATTTGGGCGACAGTCTGTCCACCAGCTGCCGGTAGCGCTCCAGCTGCGCCTGATGGGCGGAGGAGGAAGGGGATTGCTTCTCAGACATGGATTTTCGCCTCCCGGGGTCGTGATGTGCCCGCGGCGCGGGCGGGACGGAAGCGGATCTCCCGGTTGCCCGGCACCGGCTGACGGAGCAGGGTGTAGGTGTAGGTGATGAAGCGCTCGTTCGGCATGGAATCAGCATCCTTTCGGGAAGAATGAATGAGCTACAGGGTGAACACGAGGCACGCCACGATGGCGCCCAGCCCCTTGCCCACGGTCAGGCAGATGCGGGCGGTCAGGGACACGTCCCCCAGACGGAAGCGGTGCACCATCACGGGCACCACCTCGATGATCTCCCCCAGCGCGGAGG
>JAEDKS010000124.1 GCA_016295665.1 Clostridia bacterium | reverse complement strand
TGGTGGCCGCCGCGTCGCTGACCATCTGGATGATCTGGGACAGGGTGGTGTCCTCGCCCACGCGGGTGGCCCGGCACGTCAGAAAGCCGGACTGGTTGACCGTGGCGGCTGAAACGGTGCTGCCGGGCTCCTTGTCCACCGGAATGCTCTCGCCGGTCAGGGCCGCCTCGTTGACCGCGCTGCTGCCCTCCAGCACCACGCCGTCCACCGGGATGTTCTCGCCCGGGCGCACCACGAAGACGTCGCCCGTGCGCACCTGTCCGACCGGGATTTCCACCTCCGCGCCCTCCCGCCGCACGGTGGCCGTCTGGGGGGCCAGCTTCATCAGGCTCTTGAGCGCGTCGGTGGTCTTGCCCTTGGAGCGGGCCTCCAGGAGCTTGCCCACGGTGATCAGGGTCAGGATCATGCCGGCCGATTCAAAGTAGAAGTCCATCATGTAGGCCATGACGGCCTCCGCGTTCCCGTCCACCTGGGCCCGCGTCATGGCAAACAGCGCGTAGGTGCTGTAGCCAAAGGCCGCCGTGGCGCCCATGGCGACCAGCGTGTCCATGTTGGGCGCGCGATGCCACAGGCTCTTGAAGCCGCTGACAAAGAAGCGCTGGTTAATGACCAGAATCGGCACGGTCAGAAGCAGCTGGGTCAGTCCCATGGCCACGTGGTTGTCCGCATAGAAGGGGGGAAGCGGCCATCCCCACATCATGTGGCCCATGGAGAAATACATCAGCACCAGCAGGAACGCCGCCGACCACAGCACCCGGCGCTTGAGAAGCGGCGTCTGCGTGTCGCGCAGCTCTTCCTCCGCCGCCGTCCTCCCGGCCGCGGCATGCTCTCCCTTCTCCGAGGCCCCGTACCCGGCCTCCTGAACGGCCTGAATGACCGCGCGGGGGTCCGCCGGGCCCTCTACCCCCATGGAATTGGTCAGCAGGCTCACCGAGCACGACTCCACGCCCGGCACCTTCGATACGGCCTTCTCTACCCGGGCGCTGCAGGCCGCGCAGCTCATCCCGGTCACGGCATATTGCTTCATGGATTGTTCCTCCAGACATTGTCTTTGCGCGCGGCGTTTTCTTTGGCGCGCGCCGCGCATGGTTGCGCCGGATATAATCATATCAGTTTAATAGGAATTTGTCAATACTCCCGCTCAGCCAAATGTCTTCCAATTGGCAAAGATCTGCGCGGCCTCCTTCAGCTGCTCATACGAGAGGAGGATCTCCGTGTCGGTCTGCGTCCTCTCCTCCGGGAAGATGGGCACCGGGTTGCAGCCGCCGGTCTCTACCTCGATCTGGTCCACGGTGAACCGGTTTCCGCAGTTCTGGCAGACCAGCTTGCTGCCCTCCTGCACATAGTACCCGCGGCCGGAGCTGTAGCAGATCTGGCAGGTGTTATACGCCATGCGGATCCTTCCCCGCGAATCGACGACGGCCAGCACCTCCATTGGGGTGCCGTCGACCTCCACCGGATAGAAGGCGACCGTCTCCGAGAGGCCGTCGAGCGGTATCCGCAGGCTCTCCCCGGCCGATACGGCCTGCGCGCCGCCCGAGCCGGCCGTCTGCCCCTCCTCGGAGCCGGTTGCCGGGTTTCCGCCCGCCCCGGGCAGGAGCACGATCAGCAGGAGCACCACTGCCGCGAGGCAGACCGCAGCCGCCGCCAGCAGCGCCCCCTTCTTCCCATTGTGTCCGTTCGTTCCGCGCTTCTTTCCCTTTGCCTTGCCTGCCATGGTCATCTTTCCTCCCTCATGCGTTTCTCATCTGACGGGCTGCGTCAGCCGCAGCAGCTTGCCCCGGCGCTCACAAAGACGGCATCCGGGTAGATCAGGGTCTCGAACGAGCCGGCCTCCTCCCGGATGGCCTCCTCGTCCAGCCGGGCAACGTCCTCCACCACCTTCACGTAGGCGTAGAACCGGTGATCGCCGGTGGAGATCTCGAAGCTCTGGTCGGGGTACAGATAGATCGAGTTCTCCCCCGGGCCCAGCTCCAGCCGGGCGGCATAGGCCGGAACCAGAATCAGCGTGCCGCTTGCCGCATCCTCCAGCCCGTTGTCGATCCCCCAGAGAACCGGCGTGCCCGCCTGCACCACCACGACCGCCGGAGAGAAGCCCTCCTCCGTCAGGGCAATGGAGACCTGCTGCTCCGGCTGTCCGTCCTCGTCCGTACCGATCTGCGCGACAGCCAGGGTGTCCGTGGGGATCCGGTAGCCGGAGGGAACCGGCACGTCGGGGCTCTATGCGCCATAGGCCCCCTCCGTGGAGGGCTGCCCGGAGGAGGATCCGCTTCCGTCCGTCACGAAGATGTTGCCGCGAATCATTCCCATCCAGCAGGTGTACGGAACCGTCCCGGCCTCCTGGGACGTAAACTCGATGACGTTTTCGCCCTCGGTGAAGACGTGCTCGATGCCGTATGCGCTCACCAGCATCTTGTAGTTGCAGCCGTTGATCGTGCCTGCGGGCGCGTCGATCACCCATCGAACCGGAATGCCGGCCTGGACGGTGATGTCCGGATACCGGCCGGAGGACAGGGTACTGTTGACCACCTGCACGCCGTCCTGCTGCACGGTCTGGGCCGCGGCGCCCGGCTCTGCGCCGTCCGCAAGCCGTCCGCACAGGACAAAGCCGCCGCACAGCACCGCGACCGCCGCCAGGAGGCCCAGCGACCGATACAGCCGCCCGGGAAACGGCAGGCTGGCCACCGCGCCGAGCACGCAGAGCGCGACGACGATCGCCATCAGCCGGTCCGGGAGCAGCAGGCCCGACAGGCTCCCGCCCTGCGAGAGCATGGCCAGGCCCAGCACCACCACCAGCACCGCCCCGACGGCCATGACGCCGCGGGAAAAGCGACGCCCTAATGCCGACACCAGCGAGCCCAGTCCCAGCATCAGCGGCACGGTGCCCAGGCTGAACAGCAGCATGGAAAGCGCGCCCGCCCAGGGGCTTGCCGACGCCAGCGCCACGATCTGCATCGACTGGAGCGGCCCGCAGGGCATGAGGCCGTTGAGCAGGCCGACGAACAGGGGCCGCCCTTCCCGGCTCCTCCGCTCGCCGACGCGAAGCGCGAGCCGGCCCGGAAGGCGCAGGGTCAGACGGCGCAGCGGCGGAAAGAGGCCCAGCATGTTGACGCCCATGACGACCATCAGCGCGCCCGCCGCAAGCTTCAGCACGCCCTGCAGCATCACCGGGATGCCCGCCCCGGAGCCGCCCCCGATCAGCCTTCCGACCAGGCCCAGCAGAAAGCCGATCGCGGTGTAGGAGAGCACGCGGCCCAGGTTGTACAGGAGGGCGGGCCGCAGGGCGCTCCGTCCGGGGCGTGCCTGCCCGTCCGTCCCCCGGGGAATGCACTGGGACAGGTTGATTCCCCCGCACATGGCCACGCAGTGAACCGACGTCATGAGGCCGATGACGAAGAGCATCCCATAGCCCATCTCCGTGTCGGCCAGCTGGCTGGGCACCAGAAGGTTCAGAACGCCCAGCTCCTGAAGGAGGATATACAGCAGGGCGATGACCGCCAGCAGGGCAATTCTCCGCCCGAAGCCGGTCGCGCCCTCCGGAAGCACCCGATAGTCCAGTTCCCCCACGATCTCGCGGATCCGCTCCAGCGTAATCACCTCCGGATCGTAGGCGACGTCCGCGCGCCCCTGGGCGCAGCGCACCTCGGCGCTCTCAATGCCCGCCGTGTTCTTCAGGGTTCGCTCGATTTTCTCCTGGCAGTGAACGCACGACATGCCTTCAATCGCCAGCCGCTTTTTGACAATGCTCATTTTTGATCCCTCCCATGCTCCTCATGATAGCAGGGCGATGTGTGATTTGGATGGAGAAACACAAAATTCACCGTGCGGCGCGCTGCCCCTCACGATATAACCTGTTTTTAATGATCATGCCTTATATCCGCCGCTTCTCCATCGTATCATGTAGAAGATGAATCCCCTGCATGAGGGAGTAATTCCGCGCCGCCCGGCGGCGTGAAGCAGTTCCGTCAATCCAGCGACTCGCTCGGACTGTTTTCAAAGAATGAGACTCATGCGTGAGCCCACTGCTCACGCATGAGTTTTTCATACCCATGGGAAGAAAGGAAAGGATGCACATGGAAATCTACCGTCAATCCCCTCAGGACGCGCTCGACGAAATGAAGAGCACCTCCGCCGGCCTGACCCAGCGCGAAGCGGACCAGCGCCTGGCCCAGGTGGGCCCCAACAAGCTCAAGGAGGCGCCCAAGGCCACCTTCTGGCAGCGCTTCCTCCAGCAGCTCAAGGACCCGATGCTCTTGATCCTGCTGGCGGCGGCGGCGGTCTCCGCGCTGACCAACTACCTGGCGCAGGAGAGCTTCGCCGAGGTCTTTATCATTCTGATCGTGGTGCTGCTGAACGCCCTGCTGGGCGTGCTTCAGGAGAGCAAGGCCGAGAACGCCATCGAGGCCCTGCAGACCATGACCGCCGCCAAGTGCAAGGCGCTGCGCGACGGGGAGCCGGTCGTGCTGGAGAGCAGCCAGCTGGTGCCCGGCGACGTCGTGCTGCTGGAGGCCGGAGACGCCGTGCCCGCCGACGGGCGGCTGCTGGAATGCGCGTCGCTCAAGATCGAGGAGGCCGCCCTGACCGGCGAAAGCGTGCCGGTCAACAAGGCGCTCGAGGCCCTCTCGGGCGAAGCCTCGCTGGGCGACCGCAGGGACATGTGCTACATGGGCTCCACCGTGGTCTACGGGCGCGGCCGCGCCGTCATCACCGCCACCGGCATGAACACCGAGATGGGCAAGATCGCCGGGGTGCTGGCGGAAACCTCGCAGGAGCAGACCCCCCTTCAGAAGAAGCTGTCCGCGCTGGGCAAGACGCTCTCCTGGCTGGTGCTGGGCATCTGCGTGTTCATCTTCGTATTCAACCTGGTCCTTGCGGGCGACTTCTCGCTGCAGGGCGTCCTGAACACCTTCATGGTGGCGGTCTCGCTGGCCGTGGCGGCCATCCCCGAGGGCCTGGCCACCGTGGTCACGGTGGTGCTCTCCATCGGCGTGACCAACATGAGCAAGCGAAACGCGGTCATCCGCCGCCTGACGGCGGTGGAGACGCTGGGCTGCACCCAGGTCATCTGCTCCGACAAGACCGGCACGCTGACCCAGAACAGGATGACCGTGGTCGAATACGCGGGCGACCTGCCCTCCCTCTGCGCCGCCATGTCCCTGTGCAACGACGCGGCGCTCACCGCTGCGGGCGCGCAGGGCGAGCCCACCGAGGCTGCGCTGGTCAACTTCGGGGCGGAGAACGGCTGCCGCAAGGACGAGCGGGAGGCGATTGAGCCGCGCGTGGCCGAGGCGCCGTTTGACTCAAGCCGCAAGATGATGTCCACGCTGCACCGCCGCGAGGGCGATTTCATCCAGTACACCAAGGGTGCGCCCGACGAGGTGCTCCGCCGATGCACCCACTGCCTGGAGGACGGCCGGATCGTGCCCCTGAGCGAGGAGAAGCGCCGGGAGATCCTGGACAAAAACCACGACATGGCCAGCCGGGCGCTGCGCGTGCTGGCGGCCGCCCAGCGCGTCTGGCCCGCCCTGCCCGAGGACGTCACCCCGGAAAACCTGGAAAAGGAGCTGTGCTTTCTCGGCCTGACCGGCATGATCGACCCGATTCGCCCGGAGGTCAGGGACGCCATCGACGAGTGCCGCCGCGCCGGCATCCGCCCGGTCATGATCACCGGCGACCACAGGGACACCGCCGTGGCCATCGCCCGCCAGCTGGGCATCATCGAGCGGGCGGATCAGGCCATCACCGGCGCGGAGCTGGACGCGCTGAGCGACGAGCAGCTGGCGCGCGACATCGAGCGCTACGGCGTCTACGCCCGCGTGCAGCCCGAGCACAAGGTGCGCATCGTCTCCGCCTGGCGGCAGAGGGGCGCGGTCACCGCGATGACCGGCGACGGCGTCAACGACGCGCCCTCGATCAAGGCCGCCGACATCGGCGTGGGCATGGGCATCACCGGCACCGACGTGACCAAAAACGTGGCCGACATGGTGCTCTCGGACGACAACTTCGCCACCATCGTCTCCGCCGTGGGCGAGGGCCGGCGCATCTACGACAACATCCGCAAGACCATTCAGTTCCTGCTGGCCTCCAACATGAGCGAGGTGCTGGGCGTGTTTTTGTCCACGCTGCTGGGCTTCACGCTGCTCAGCCCGGTGCACCTGCTGTTCATCAACCTGATCACCGACTGCTTCCCGGCGCTGGCGCTGGGCATGGAGCGCGCGGAGCCGGACATCATGAACCGCCCGCCCCGCTCCTCCGAGGACGGCGTGTTCTCCGGCGGGCTGGGAATCGACCTGGCCTATCAGGGCGTGCTGATCGCGCTGATCACCATGGTATCCTATATCGCGGGCCACTGCATCGAGATCGGCCGCTTTGAAATCCCCCGCGGCGTCTCGCCCGACGGCATGACCATGGCCTTCCTGACCATGAGCATGTGCGAGATCTTCCACAGCTTCAACATGCGCTCCCAGCGCAAGAGCGTGTTCTCCCTGCCCGGCCACAACAAGGTGCTGTGGGGCGCCATGCTGGGCTCGCTGGTGCTGACCACGCTGGTGCTGGAGGTGCCCGTCATCGCCAACGCCTTCGGTTTCACGCCGGTAAGCTGGACGGAGTACGGTATCGCGCTGGCGCTGGCCATTCTGGTCATCCCCATCGTGGAGCTGGTGAAGTTCTTCCAGCGCCGCGCCGCCAGGCGCAAAGCGGCGAAGTAAATAAGCGCAAAAAAAGGAAGCCCTGCGGGGCTTCCTTTTTGGTGTGTATTCAGCGGGCGTTGTAGGCGGCGATGCCCTTGGCCAGCAGATCCATGGCGCGCTCCAGATCCGCCTGCTTGAGCACATAGGCGATGCGGATCTCGTTTTTCCCCTTGCCGGGTGTGGCGTAGAAGGGCTCGCCGGGGGCGAACATCACGGTGTCGCCGTTGTCGTCGAACTCCTCCAGCAGCCACTTCTGGAAGGTGTCGGCATCGTCCACGGGCAGGGCGGCCATGATGTAGAAGGCGCCGCGGGGGCACTCGCACACCACGCCGGGGATCTCGTGGAGCTTGGACACCACTGTGTCGCGGCGGCGCTTATACTCCTCGCGGACGGCGGCGAAGTAGTCGGGGCCTACCGTGTACAGCGCGGCGGCGGCCACCTGATCCAGCGTGGGCACGGACAGACGGCACTGGGCGTACTTCATGGCCTGCGCCATCAGCTCCTTGTTGCGGGAGATCATGCAGCCGATGCGGGCGCCGCAGGCGG
>JAEDKS010000123.1 GCA_016295665.1 Clostridia bacterium | reverse complement strand
TGCGCCCAGGGGCGGAAGGCCTCATTGATGGGCCAGATCAGCTCGCCGACGGGCTCCGAAACCGGCACCATGACCAGCATGCTGGCATAGAACATGAACCCCCGAACCACGCGCGCCCGAAGGTCATAGTTGCTGCGCAGGGCGGCGTAGAGCGCCGTAAAGACCGCCATCACCACGCGCCCGATCTGCCAGTCGCCCAGCAGGGCATAATAGATGGAATCCATATAGAAGTACAGGCAGCAGCACACCGCGCACTCCGCCACCGCCATCGCCACGCCCCGCCGCGTCCGGGGAAATGCCCGGAGCAACAGCACCACCGCGCAGATCAGCATGGCGTTGGTGAACAGATAGCCATAGCCCCACTGGTGTTCCACCACGAACCGCTCGAAATATCCCAGCATCGTCTCTCTCCAGCCCGTCCGGCAGCCGTTTCTTCCACAAGTATTGCTTGGTCTATTATACCATGCGTGCCCGGGTTTTGCAGGGCACGGTGAAACCTTCCTCTTTGCAAACGGGCATAAATGTGATACAATAGGCTTGTATAGCTGTTATGAGGAAGGAACAGGAACGCATGAAGGTTGGTATGATTTCCCTGGGCTGCAACAAAAACCGCGTGGACTCCGAGACCGCGCTGGGGCTTCTGCAGGAGAAAGGCTGGACGTTCACCGGTGACCCGGCGAAGGCGGAGGTGCTGATGGTCAACACCTGCGGCTTCATCGGCCCGGCGAAGGAGGAGTCCATCGACGCCATTCTGGAGATGGCGCAGTACAAGCAGACGGGCCGCTGCCGGGTGCTGGTGGTGACCGGGTGCCTGGCGCAGCGCTATGCCCGGGCGCTGATGGACGAGATTCCCGAGATCGACCTGCTGCTGGGCGTCAACCAGTACGCGCAGCTGGCGGATGCCATCGATGCCCGGCTGTCGGGCGGCCCCCGGCAGGCGCTGTGCGCGGACGACCTGACCTTCTATGAGCACGACCGGGTGCTGACCACCCCGTCCTACACGGCCTACACCCGCATCGGTGACGGCTGCTCCAACCGCTGCACCTTCTGCGCCATCCCGCTCATCCGCGGCAACTACCGCAGCCGGAGCGAGGAGCTGATCCTCCGGGAGATCACCTCCCTGGCCCGGCAGGGCGTGCGGGAGCACATCCTCGTGGCGCAGGACACCACCCGCTACGGCACCGACTGGCAGGAGCATTCCGCGCTGCCGGAGCTGATGCGCAAGGCCGCCGCCATTGAGGGCGTGGACTGGCTGCGGGTGCTGTACTGCTATCCCGACGAGACCGACGAGCGCCTGCTGGACGTGATGGCGGAGCAGGACAACGTGTGCAAGTACCTTGACCTGCCCATTCAGCACATCAACGACACCATCCTGCACCGGATGCACCGCCGGGGCACCTCGCAGGACATCCGCCGCTGCCTGCGCCTGGCGCGGGAGCGGGGGCTGACGCTGCGCACCTCCATCATCGTGGGCTTCCCCGGCGAGACCGAGGAGCAGTTCCGGGAGCTGCTGGACTTCCTGGGCGAGGCGGAGTTCGACCGGCTGGGCGCCTTCGCCTACTCCCCCGAGGAGGACACTCCCGCCGCCAAAATGCCCGACCAGATTCCCGACGAGGTGAAGCAGGAGCGGCTCGACCGGCTCATGACCCTGCAGGCGGACATCTCCCTGAAGCGGAACCGGCTGCGGGTGGGCACGGTGGAGAAGGTGCTGGTCACCGACGCGGGCGAGGATGGGCTCATGCTGGGCCGCAGTCAGCACGAGGCCCCGGAAACCGACGGCGAGATTCTGTTCCGTGCCGCACACAAGCCGGAGATCGGCAGCTTTGTGCCCGTGCGCATCACCCGGGCCGACACCTATGATCTGATGGGAGAGATGGTATGAACCTGCCAAACAAGCTGAGCGTCCTGCGCATCGCGCTGGTTCCGCTGCTGGTGCTCCTGATGTACCAGACAAACGAGGTATGCCACTGGCTGTCCATTCTGGTGTTCGCCGCGGCGGCCTTCACGGATTTTCTGGACGGGCACATCGCCCGCAAGCAGCACATCGTCACCGACTTCGGCAAGTTCCTTGACCCGGTGGCGGACAAGCTGCTGGTGCTCTCGGCGCTCATCATGCTGTGCCATCAGGATCTGATGGTCACCTTCGTGGTCATCATCATCCTGGCCCGGGAGCTGCTGGTGGACGGCCTGCGCATGATCGCCGTGGGCAAGGGCAAGGTCATCGCCGCCGGCAAGCTGGGCAAAATCAAGACCGTGAGCCAGATCGTGCTGGTGCTGTGGCTGATGGTGCTGCGCACCCCCGCCGGGCGCGGTCTGACCGGCACCCTCAGCCTGCTGCTCATTGTCTGGGTGACGATCATCACCCTCTGGAGCGGCATTGATTACTTTGTCAGGAACGGCAGCTTCCTGCTGGACAGCAAGTAAGCCGCCGAATGGTTTCCCTGTTTCCCGACACCCCCGACATCAACTTTGAGAAAAGGAGCCATTGCGATGCTTGAATTCAAGTTTGACACCCAGCTGCTCATCGAGGGCCACGACCTGGACGAGGACGCCATCAACGACTGGATCACCGCCAACCTGAAGGGCGACTGCCTGCTGGCGGTGGGCGACGACGAGCTCATCAAGATTCACTTCCACACCAACGAGCCCTGGCAGCTGCTGGAGTACGCCGCGTCCCTGGGCGAGATCTACGACGTGGTGGTGGAGAACATGGAGCGTCAGGAGCAGGGGCTGCAGGGCTGACCGCGTCGCGCCTGCGCAGGGCCGTCCCGTCCGAAGGGCCGGGGCGGTCTTTTTGCTTGCCCTTCCGGCATAGACTGGCATACCCCACCGGGAGGTGATCCATGTGCTGCTCATCCTGCCGCTGCTCCTGCTGGCGCTGCTGTTGCGGGCCTCCGTGACCATGGAGGCGGTGCAGGCCTCCTGCCTGCTGTTCGTGCGGAGCGTGATGCCTGGGCTCTTTCCCTATCTGGTGCTGGCGCTGATGCTGGTCAGCCGCCTGCCGGAGGGCACGCCGGACGCCGCCGTGGTGCTGATGGGCTGGTGCGGCGGCTCCCCCACCGGTGCCCGGCTGCTCACGCAGGCAACGGGCATGGACCGCGCCCGGCAAAAGCGCATCGCCGTCACCTGCGCCACCATGAGCCCCATGTTCCTCGCCGGCACCATCAGCGCCTGGACGGGCTCTGCGCGGAGCGGCGTGTGCGTGCTGATCGCGGTGCTGTCCGGCGGGCTGATCGCCGGGCAGCTGAGCGGGCGTGGCGGTCAGCGGGGACGGCTCCGCGCCCCGGTGCCCCTGTCCCTGGGGCAGGCGGTGGACGCCGCCGCGCATACTATGCTGCTGGTATGCGGCACCATGGCCCTGCTGCGGGTCGCCGCCGCGCTGGCGGGCGAGGCGCTGATGCCCTGGCCCCGTGCCGCGCTGGCGGTGACCACCCTGCTGGAGGTCACCTGCGGCACCGAGGCCATCGCCGCCCTGCCCCTGCCCCTCGCGCTCCGCACCGCCCTCATCGCCGGCGCCACGGGCTTTGGCGGCACCGCCATCCTGCTGCAGAACCGGGCCGTGCTGCCGGAGGGACTGTTCAGCCTGTGGGAGCAGGTGCTGTGGCAGCTGCTCCACGGCCTCTGCTCCTTTCTGCTGGCGCTGGGGCTGATGCTGCTTTAGCCGCCACGCGCCAGCAGCCGCGCCACCCGCAGGGTTGCCGATACACGGGCAGAGGCCGCTCCCCCCGGCGGGGAAGCGGCCTCTGATTCTGCTGTTTTACGCCTTGCGCAGCGTGATGACCACGTGCCGGTTGGGCTCCTCTCCCTCGGAGTGGGTGTCCACGGCCTCGTTGGCCTGAAGCGCGCTGTGGATGATGCGGCGCTCGTAGGGGTTCATGGGCTCCAGGCTCACCTTGCGGCCCGTCTTGACCGCACGGTTCGCCATGCGGTTCGCCAGGCGCACCAGCGTGTCCTCCCGCTTGGCGCGGTAGTTCTCCGTGTCCAGGGTCACGCGGGTGTAGCCCTCCTGCCCACGGTTGATGCGCAGGCTGGTCAGGTACTGCAGCGCGTCCAGCGTCTCGCCCCGGCGACCGATCAGCACGCCCAGGGTATCGCCGGTCATCTTCGCGAACACGTTGCCCTCCTCATCGGTGCCCACCTGAATGTCCACCTCGACGCCCATCAGGTGCGTCAGCTCCTTCAGGAAGGCCCGGGCCTTGCCGGGCGCGGAATCCTCGACGACCTCCTCGGCGGGGATCATGGTCACCACGGGCTTCTCCAGCGGCTTCACCGGCGGCTTGGGCGGCAGGGGCTTCTTCTCGGCGGCGGGAGCCTCGGGCTTGTCGGCCTTCTCCGGCTTCTCGGCGCGGGGCTGCCTGGGCTTGTCGGACCTGGGCTTGCGCTGACGGGGCGCACGGGGGGGCTTCTCCGCCTTGGGGGCCTCCGCCTCGGGCGCATCCTCCACGGCGGGCGTGGGCGCGGGCTCCGCCTTGTCCTCGGGCTTCACAACGGGCTTCGCCTCGGGCTTGGTCTCGTTCTTCACCTCGGGCTTGACCTCGGCCTTGCCCTCGGGCTGCTCGGCCTTCGTCTCGGCGGCAGCCTTGACGGGCTGCTCCTTCGCGGGACGGGGCTCCTTCGGAGCGGGGGCGGTGCGCTGCACGGGCTCGGGGCGACGCTCCCTGCGGGGAGCGGGCTTGGGCTCAGTCTCATGAACCAGGCTCAGCAGGTCGTCCTCCTCCTGCTCCTCCCGGAGCGTGACACGAACCTTCGTGGGCCGGGAGCCAAACAGGCCGAACAGGCCCTTGCTGCCCTCCTCCAGCACCACCACGTCCACGTCGCTAATGGCGGCATTCAGCTCCGCCAATGCTGCGGTTACTGCGTCCTCGTAGGTCTTTGCGCTCTTCTCTACGCTTCTCATTTTACCGTATCTCCTCCAAGAGCGGCGTCCGCCTGCTCCTGCTTCTTTTCCTTGTAGTCCAGGTACTTGTTGATGCCGATGTTCTCCACCACGGCGATGACGTTCGCCGCCACCCAGTACAGGGCGAAGGCGCCGTTGTAGCTGGCGCAGACCCACAGGGAGAACAGCGGGAAGAACCAGTTCATGAAGCCCATGCCGCTCTGCTGCTGATTCGCCTGGGCGTCAGCGGGCTGAGCGGGCTGCAGCTTGGTCATGATGAACTGGGAGGCAGCCGCCAGCACGGGCAGGATGAACAGGCCGTTCCAATCCTTCATGATGGAGAAGGACGCGATCAGCACATTGAAGGTCCAGCCGGGCAGCACGCCGGAGTTGGCATAGAAGCTGGTCTCCTGCAGCGCGGCGTTCAGGGTGGTGACCGTGGCGCTCAGGTTCGCGTTCGAGAAGGGATCCGGCGCGAGCTGGAAGGTCTCGATGAGCCAGGCGAGGGTATCGCCGGTCACGCACTTCTGCCAGATGTCGCCGGTGACCTGCTGCAGCGTGCTCAGGTTGGGCAGCATGGACACGAAGGGGCTGTCGGGCATCCAGATGTTCCTGATCCACAGACAGCCCTCCATGACGGGCTCCTGTCCCTGCAGCATGGCAAGCACCTGCAGCACCACCTGCTCGTTGGCGACCATGCGCATGGCGGCGAACATGGCGAACAGGATGGGCATGGTGATGAGCATGGGCAGGCAGGAGGAGAGCGGGTTGACCTTCTCCTTCTTGTACAGCTCGCTCATCTTGAGGTTGAGCTTGTCCTTGTCGTTGGCGTACTTTTTCTGCAGGGCAGCAATCTTGGGCTGCACCTTGTTCATCCGCCGCATGCCGACCCTGCTCTTGTAGTCAAAAGGCAGGATGATGAGGCGGATGAGGAACGTGAACACCACAATGGACCAGCCGTAGTTGCCGATCACCGTGTTGATGCCCTGCAGGATTCCCGCGAGAAACTCGTTCATCAGGCTATTCCCTCCTTATCATGACCAGGGGATCCTCCGGCACCGGATCATATCCGCCCTTGCTGAAGGGGTTGCACCGCAGCAGGCGCCAGGCCGCCATCGCGCCGCCCTTCACCGCGCCGTAGCGAGTGATCGCCGTGACGGCATAGTGGGAGCAGCTGGGAAAGTAGCGGCAGCAGGGCGCCTTCTTGCGGGGCGACAGCTCCTTCTGGTAAAAGCGGATACACCACAGCATGAAACGTTTAATCATTCAGCGCGATTCCCCTCCGTGAGCACGCCCTGCTTCTTCAGCAGGTAGCGCATATCCTTCTGCAGGGACTGGAAGGTGGCTTCCGCGGCTGAGGGTCTGGCTACTACGACGTACAGGCCGTTTTTCACGTCCCCCAGATAGGGCCGGAAGCATTCGCGCAGGCGGCGCTTGATCCGATTGCGGGTCACGGCGTTGCCCACCTTCTTGCTGACGGAAAAACCGACCTGCAGGCTCCTGCCCCGGGCATAGAGCATGACCAGATCCCGACAGGCGACGCTCCGTCCGCGATGGTACACGTACTGGAACGCCTTGTTTTTTTGCAGCCGATAACGTCTCTCCATGGTGTTGTTCCTCCGGTAGTTCGCCGGGCGAAGGGCGCATCTGACCTGCCCGGCACAGCGGATCCTTCCCGGTGGGATGGCAGACAATGCTGCCGGTATGCAGGAAAAGCCCGGCCCTTCCTGACGCTAACATTCGTCACAGGGCCGGGCTTCATCCACAGAACCATCCCGCCGCACCCGTCACGCTTCCGTGATTCCGGGCTGAGCGGACGAGCCGCCTGCGCCGTCAGGCGCCCGGAGCGGCCCGTTCAGACATGGCGTCTGAAATCAGACGGTCAGCTCCTTGCGGCCACGACGGCGACGGGCAGCCAACACGCGGCGGCCGTTCTTCGTAGACATACGCGCACGGAAGCCATGCACCTTGCTGCGCTGGCGCTTCTTGGGCTGATAGGTACGGAACATGGTCAACACTCCTCATCAATGTGGTTCAATCGGGCAGCGTCTGCCCGAAATTTGCTACAAAACAGCCTTTACAGTATATCAGCCCGGCGCGGGGTTGTCAAGATGAATATTGCGAATTTCTTACGAAATCTCACTGCAAAAAACGCCGGAACCGCTCAGAGGGTGGGCAGGTCATCGTCATCGGCATGCTGCCACTCCTGCAGGGTGCGCCATTCGGGCTCCAGAATGCTGTAGACTGCCACATCGTACCAGCTGTCCGGACGATCCTTGGCGCGGAAGCACTCCCGGAGCACCCCGTCCCGCAGCATGCCCACCTTCAGGAACACATGACCGTTCATGTGGTCGTTGATGGGCGTCTTGGTCTGAACGCGGTGGAACCCCACCTGACCGA
>JAEDKS010000122.1 GCA_016295665.1 Clostridia bacterium | reverse complement strand
GATGGGCTCGGGCACCACCTCCCGCATCCGTTGCGCCCAGGCCTCCCAGCCGTTGGGGTACACGGGGATGTCGGTCTCGTCGAGCACGCGCACCTCGATGTGCTCCATGTCCTGCACCTGCTGTCCGATCCACTGCTTGCGCAGCTGATAGGTGATGACGGGCAGCCCCGCCTCCCGGCAGATGCTCTCGGTCTGGGTGCGGTTGTCCGAGATGACCACGATCAGCTTGTTGCACTTGGTGGAAGCCTCGATAATCTGGTACAGGTGACCGCGGTGGGGCGGACAGAAGCGCCCGAAGTAGACGCCGGTCTGATACATATCGTTCTCCTCCGGTTGATGATGGTCGGGGGGCGGTTACAGTTCCTCGTAGCCGATGAGCGCGGCGGTGTCATCCAGTTGACGCCCGGTGAAGGGCAAAGCAGCCCCCACGCGCTCGATCTCGCCGCACTGGTTGTCGAAGGGGTCCACCCGCAGCGCGTCCATGGGCGGATCCAGCGGCGCCTGATAGGCCCGGTTGGCGACCAGCCGCATGGGGTCCAGGTTGCCGAAGTAGAAGGCGTGGCGGACGGGGGAACCGTTGCGATAGGCGGAGCCGCCATAGCTGGGATCGGCGAACAGCCAGCCCCAGCCGGGCAGATAGAACTGGGCCCAGTCGTGGCTGCCGCAGTAGTCGGGCTCCACGCTCATGCCGCTCTGCCAGCGGGCGGGGATGCCCGCGATGCGGCACAGCAGGATGAACAGCAGCGCCTGCAGGCCGCAGTCGCCCTTCAGGTTCACGGCGCAGTACTCGCCCAGGTCGTCGATCTGGAAGTAGTCGCGCATGAAGGAGTAGCGCACCTTCGTGGTGACGAACTCGTAGAACCGCCAGGCCCGCTCCGCGTCCGAGGCGGCCCCCTCCGCCAGCTGAGCGGAGAGTGCGCGCAGGTAGGGCGTGAAGCGCAGATACGGCGCTTCCTCCGCCAGGTCATCGGGGCACACCGGCAGCGCGTCGGGGTAGAGTGGCGCCTCCGGGGCGGGCTGGTGGAGGGGGTTGGCGTAGCGGATGCAGCTCTCGTAGCGGTAGCGCAGGGTGAAGGGCCGGGCCGCGGGGTCGGTGACGGTGCGGTGCCAGAAAGCGCACCGGGCCGGCGCATCCTCGGGGCTGACCGCGTCCGGGTCGCCGGAGAGCAGCTCGATGTTCCTCTGCTGGGCCGAGGCGGCGGCGACGGGCAGCCAGGCCCGGTATTCCCCGGGCTCGAAGGCGGCCTCCTCCACGGCGACGCTGGATTCGATGGTGATCCGGTAGCCCAGCTCGCCCTTTTCGCGGATGGTGTCGATCATGGGGTCCAGCCACCTCGAACGCCCGTCCACGACCTTGCCGGCGCGGCGGAGCATGTCGGGATAGCGGGCCAGCGTCCGGTGGAAGCGCACGAAATAGCGCTTTTCACCCCCGAGGTACAGGTAGTCGATCAGGCCCCGGGCCTCCAGGTCATCGAACTCCTCCGCCGTGAAGTCCGGCACCAGCTCCCGCATCCGGCTGACGGCCTCCTCCCGGTTCCAGGGGTACTGGGTGGGCAGGCGGCGCAGCCGCTCCTTCTCCACCACCAGCCTGTCCCGCAGCGGGTCGGGCAGATCATCTGCCAGCAGCAGGTCGATGGAGCGGGCGGCGCCCTCCAGGTCACCGGCCCACTTCTGCTTGAGAATATGCTCCGGCAGCGGCACGGACAGGCTGCGGGCCATCAGTTCACCCTTACTCATGGGAAACACCTCCGAAAGAATGGCTGCGCAGGGCAGCGTACAATAAGATAAGTATAGCACATTCCGCCCGGCGGGGGAAAGCCGCCCGGGCAAAAATGCACCATAAAAACAGATGGAACTCCCAACTCCCCTGCTAAGGGAGTAGTGTCAGATTTCCTCCGGGGGCAGGGAGAGCGGGTCGTCCTCCTCGCCGGGCAGGGCGATGATCTCCCGGCCCGCGATGCCCTGCAGGTCGCCGCTCATGCCGTAGAGCGAGGCGGTGGCCCGGCGGAGAATCTTCTCCTGGGCGGCCCAGCGCTTCTGGGCCTGCTTCTTCTCCTGCTCCAGCTGCCGGGACAGCTCGTCGTAGGACTCGACGATGGCGCGGATGCGGGCGGAGAACTCGGTGCCGGTCAGGTAGTCGTACATCATCTCCAGCTTCACGTCCTTGCCCTGCGCGTTCCGGGCGGCGATGGCGACCCGGATGCACACCTCCCGCAGGAAGCCCGCCACCATCACGGCAAAGCGGGGCTTGACCAGGTAGATGTTCTCGTCCAGCTGTTTGAAATCGTCGCCGCCCCCGGCGGTGGGCTGGAACACGATGACGCCGAACCGGGCCTTCTCGTCCATCAGCTCCTCCCGCAGCTTGGGCAGCCACGCGGCCTGGTAGGTCTTGGCATTCTTGCACTCCCACAGGATGAGCCCGCAGTCGGTGTAGGCCCGCTCGTTCACCACCTGCCGGATGTCCGCCCCGCGCTCACCCTTGCGCACCTCGGTGATGCCGTCCCCGGGGAAGGCGGCTCGGAGCGCCTGCTCCATGTCCAATTCCAGAATCTCGCCCTGCAGCTGCTGGGAGCCCTGCTCCGCCACCAGCTTGGCGTTGGTCAGCTGCTCCCGGAGGGTCTGGATGGTGTGCTCCTGCTCCCGGAGCCGGACGCTGAAGTCCTCGGCGGCCTTCTGCGCGGCCTCCTCCCGGAGCTTCTGCGCCTGCTCCAGCAGCTGCTTCTGGGCGGCGCGGGCGGCGTCATCCCGCTCGCGCTGGGCCTTCAGCAGCTCGTCCATGAGCTGCTTCTGATCCTGTTGCAGCTGGCGGGTCTGCAGCTGGGACTGCTCGTTGGCGCGGCGCAGCTTCTCCAGCTCCAGCTGGTTCCGCATCCGGGCCTCCTCCAGGGCCTCCCGCACGGCGGCCTGGGTCTGCTCGGCGCCCCGGCGCTCGTACTCCTGCCGGAGCCGGGCCTGCTGCTCGCCCTTGGCCTGCTGCAGGGCCGCATCCAGCTGATGCCGGATGGCCTCGGAAATCTCGAAGGGCTGCCCGCAGTGGGGGCAGACGATGGTAGTCTGATCCATGAAAATCCTCCTTCCGTCGGGGTGCCGGTAAAGAAAGCGCCGCCGGGCCCGGGGGAGCCGGGCGGCACGGCGGTGCAGGGGTTCAGGGCAGGGGTGCCCAGCGGCGGGGCACGTCGGGGCAGCCCAGGGCACGCTTGGCGGCGCGGGCCTCCACATAGCAGCCGCACAGAGCACAGGTGCCGTCCCGCAGGTGCTCACAGGCCTGACAGACGCTCAGCCGCGCCCGGTAGTCCGCGTCACCGGCCCGCTGCTCGTCGGGCAGCAGGGCGATGTACTCGCTCACGGAGCGGTGCAGGTCAGGCCAGTGCTCCGCCAGCAGGCACCGGCAGGGGATGCGCCCCTCAGCCACGGACGCGGATCTCCGCCACGGAGCAGGCGGGGAGGGTCACGGTGAAGCCGGAGGCGGTCCTGCGGATGGCGGTCAGGGGCCGGATGACGACCTTCTCCTTGTCCTCGAAGGTGTTCATGTCATGGGCGTCGCCGCTGATGGCGCGGGCGGTCACGTCCTTCACGTCCACGCCGTCCACGGTGATGTCCACATCGACGGCATCGGTCATGTGCAGGTTGGCGGCGGTGAGGGTGATCTCGCCGTCCCGCAGGGAGGCGGAGGCGCTCACCTGCTTCACGCTGCCGGGCAGGCTGTCCGCAAACACGGCGCAGTCCAGCAGGCTGGCGTCCATGTGGCGGCGGTACAGGTCGAACACATGGTAGGTGGGGGTGAGCAGCATGTCGTCGCCCTCGGTGAGGATGACGGACTGCAGCACGTTGACCATCTGGGCGATGTTCGCCATGACCACCCGGTCGGCGTGCCGGTTGAAGATGTTCAGGGTGAGGGCGGCGACCATGGCATCGCGCATGGTGTTCTGCTGATAGAGGAAGCCGGGGTTGGTGCCCTTCTCGACCTCGTGCCAGCAGCCCCACTCGTCCACGATCAGGTCCACACGGTGCACCTTTTCGCCTTCCCGCTTCGCCAGCTCGCGCTCCACCCGGTCGATGATGGCGCAGTGGTCGGTGACCAGCTTCTCCATGCGGTTGGCCCGCTCGAGGGTCTGGTAGTAGCGCTCCTCGTCGAACACGGTGGCCTCGCCCTTGTCCTTCCACTTGCCGGAGGGGATGGTGTAGCTGTGCAGGGTGAGCGCGTCGAAATGGCGTCCGGCCTGCTTCATCAGCACCTCGGTCCATCTCAGGTCGTCGTCGCTGGGGCCGCAGGCGATGCGGTAGAGCTTGTTCTTGCCGTAGTCGCGGCAGAAGGTGGAGAAGCGGCGGAACTCATCGGCGTAGTACTCGGGGCGCATATTGCCGCCGCAGCCCCAGCTCTCGTTGCCGATGCCCAGGTACTTCACGCCCCAGGCGTCCTTCTGTCCGTTGGCCCAGCGCTGCTTGACCACGGAGGAATCGCCATCGGAGTTCAGGTACTCCACCCACTCCGCCATCTCGCGCACGGAGCCGGAGCCCACGTTGGCGTTGATGTAGGGCTCGCAGCCCAGCTGGCGGCACAGCTCCAGGAACTCATGGGTGCCGAAGGAGTTGTCCTCCACCACGCCGCCCCAGTTGGTGTTGACCATGCGCTTGCGGCTTTCCTGCGGGCCGACGCCGTCCTGCCAGTGGTACTCGTCGGCGAAGCAGCCGCCGGGCCAGCGCAGCACGGGCACCTCCAGCTTCTTCAGCGCCTCGACCACGTCGGTGCGCATGCCGTTGACGTTGGGGATGGGGCTGTCCTTGCCCACGAAGATGCCGCCGTAGATGCAACGGCCCAGATGCTCAGAAAAGTGGCCGTAGATATTCTTGTTGATGGTCACGCCGGGGCGTGCGCCGTCAATGTGGATGCTGACTCCCATGGGATACCTCCTTCAGTATGCTGGGAAAGGATTCGCCCTACAATTCGTGATGGGCCTGCCGATTCCTGCCGCCGTCCATGGAAAATTTCATGGCAAAAGAGCGCAAAACAAGTGCGAAAACGCGCATGATGCGGCGGGGCTCACGGCAGCTCCGCCGGGGTGACCGGCTCCACCCGTGCCCCGGGCGCGGCGGGGTCATAGTCGCAGCCGCCCCGGAGGGAGCCGTCCCCGTCCACGGTGAAGTAGGTGATGCAGACCTCCTCCCCGCCGTGGCCCACCCGGGCCAGGCACCGGGGGCGGCGCCGAACACGCCCCGCCGCGTCCACCTCGCCCGGGCGCACCTCGGTCACCCGCAGCACGCAGCGGCAGTCGGAGCTCTCGTAGCGGTAGACGCCGCCGGGCACGTAGGAGGAGAAGGAACGGTTGATGGCCTCCATCTCCCGGCGTCGGGCGCGTACCCTGCGGACGCGCAGCAGGAGCATCACCAACAGGAGTACCCCCATCAGCCCCGCGGCGAATGGCAGAAGAACCACGGGCTTCCCCCCTTTCGTACGAACTGTCTGAATGAGAAGTGACTACACGAGTAGAATACAGAATGCACTACAGTATTATAATATACCATCGTGCGACGTGTCAAGTTAAAATTGGAGTATCAGAAACCAGTTGAGGTGATACCATGATCAACAGGATAACCATCACGAAAAAGACCGCGCGCAAGGGAGACGACGGGCACAAGGTGATCTCCGTGCGGATGCCCGATGAGACCCTGGCCCGGCTGGAACGGCTGTCGGCGGAGACGAACCGCTCCCGGAACGAGCTGATTAACCTGCTGCTGTCGGCAGCACTGGACAAGGTGAGCGTGGAGTGACCCGGAGCGCCCCCGGGCAGGGCTTTGGGAGGCCCGGAGGTGAAAAATCGTCTGCGATTTCACAAAAATGCGGAAAAGCACTTGTTTCCACCCGCTCAAATATGCTATACTAAGAGGGCAATGAGGGCTGTATTCATTGTGCGACGAAGATCCTGAGAAGGAGGAAACCATTCATGCAATACACCAAGGAAGTTGAAGAAATGGTCTGTGTTGCTAAGGGCCCCAATCACGGCCCCGCGCCCATCCCTGAAGAGGGCAAGTGGATTCAGGCCAAGGAGATCAAGGACATCTCCGGTTATACCCACGGCATCGGCTGGTGCGCACCTCAGCAGGGCACCTGCAAGCTGAGCCTGAACGTGAAGAACGGCGTGATCGAGGAAGCGCTGGTGGAGACCATCGGCTGCTCCGGCATGACCCACTCCGCCGCCATGGCGTCCGAGATCCTGCCCGGCAAGACCATTCTGGAGGCGCTGAACACCGACCTGGTGTGCGACGCCATCAACACCGCCATGCGCGAGCTGTTCCTGCAGATCGTGTACGGCCGCACCCAGTCCGCGTTCTCTGACGACGGCCTGCGCATCGGCGCCGGTCTGGAGGATCTGGGCAAGGGCCTGCGCTCCATGGTGGGCACCATGTATGGCACCCGTGCCAAGGGCACCCGCTATCTGGAGATGACCGAGGGCTATGTGCTGAAGATGGCCCTGGACAAGGATGACCAGGTCTGCGGCTATCAGTTCCTGAACCTGGGCAAGATGATGGACGCCATCAAGAAGGGCGCCACCCCCAACGAGGCCTATGAGAAGAACATCGGCACCTACGGTCGCTTCAAGGCGGAGGACGGCGCCGTGAAGTGGATTGATCCCCGCACGGACAAGTAAGAAGGAGGCGTACGGAAATGGCTCTGTTTGAAAACTACGAAGGTCGTATGCCCCAGCTTCAGCCTGTGCTGGACAAGTACGGCTTCAAGGACTTCGAGGAAGTCAAGGCTTTCACCAATGCCCATGGCATTGACGCTTACAAGATCGTGGAGAGCACCCAGCCCATCTGCTTCGAGAACGCGAAGTGGGCCTACGAGCTGGGCGCCGCCATCGCCCTGAAGGAGGGCGCCAAGACCGCGGCTGAGGCTGCCAAGTGGATCGGCGTGGGCCTGCAGGCCTTCTGCATCCCCGGCTCCGTGGCGGATCAGCGCCAGGTCGGTATCGGCCACGGCAACCTGGGTGCCCGTCTGCTGGACGAGGAGACCGAGTGCTTCGCCTTCCTGGCGGGCCACGAGTCCTTCGCCGCCGCCGAGGGCGCCATCAAGATCGCCCTGAACGCCAACAAGGTGCGCAAAAAGCCCCTGCGCGTCATCCTCAACGGCCTGGGCAAGGACGCCGCCATGATCATCAGCCGCATCAACGGCTTCACCTATGTGCAGACCAAGTATGACTACCTGTCTGCCGACGTGAAGGAAGACCACGCGCTGACCATCGTCAGCAAGACCGCCTACTCCACCGGCGAGCGCGCCAAGGTCAACTGCTACGGCGCGGACGACGTGCGCGAGGGCGTGGCCATCATGTGGCATGAGAACGCCGACGTGTCCATCACCGGCAACTCCACCAACCCCACCCGCTTCCAGCA
>JAEDKS010000121.1 GCA_016295665.1 Clostridia bacterium | reverse complement strand
CCGCCCTCGGCGTGCAGGTCGCGGATCATGCCCAGAATGCGGTCGCGGCCCCGGGGGTCAAGGCCCGCCGTGGGCTCGTCAAGAATCAGCACCTTGGGCTCCATCGCCAGCACGCCCGCGATGGCGACCCGGCGCATCTGTCCGCCGCTGAGCTCAAAGGGCGAGCGGTCGGCGTACCGGTCATAATCCAGCTGCACGTGGGCCATGGCCCGGCGCACCCTCCGGTCGATCTCCTCCGGGGAGAGGCCCTGGTTCTTCGGGCCGAAGGCGATGTCCTTCGCCACCGTCTCCTCAAACAGCTGGTACTCCGGGTACTGGAACACCAGCCCCACCTTCTGCCGCACGGCCCGGCGGTTGACGCCCTCGCCGTTCAGGTCCTCGCCGTCGATGAGCACCTGGCCGGAGGTGGGCTTGAGCAGCCCGTTCAGGTGCTGCACCAGCGTGGACTTGCCGCTGCCCGTGTGGCCCACCACCGCCAGAAACTCGCCGTCGGCGATGGTCAGGCTGACCTCCCGGATGGCGGTGGACTGGAACGCGGAGCCCTCGGAATAGGTGTGGGTCAGGTTCTTCACTTCGATGGGCATAGCAGTTTGCACACCTCCTCCGCCATTTCCTCCACGGTCAGCACATCCCCGGGCACCTCCATGCCCGATACCCGCAGCTCATGGGCCAGCGCCGTCATGGGCGGCACGTCCAGATGCAGTTCCCGCAGCCTGTCCACCTGCCGGAAGATCTCCCGGGGGGTGCCGCTCAGGGCCACCTGTCCGCCGTCCACCACCACCACCCGGTCGGCCTGCACGGCCTCCTCCATGTAGTGGGTGATCCACACCACCGTGATGCCCTTGCCCCGGTTCAGCGAGCGCACGGTCTCCAGCACCTCGCTGCGCCCGGAGGGGTCGAGCATGGCGGTGGCCTCGTCGGCGATCAGGCAGCTGGGCTCCATGGCGAGGATGCCCGCGATGGCGACCCGCTGCTTCTGTCCGCCGGAGAGGGTATGGGGCGCGCTGTCCGCGAACTCGTTCATGCGCACCGTCCGCAGCGCCGATTCGATGCGGGGCAGCATCTCCCTTTGGGGCACGCCCATGTTCTCCAGCCCGAAGGCCACGTCCTCCTTGACCACCGTCGCCACGATCTGGTTGTCGGGGTTCTGGAAGATCATGCCCGCCTGCTGGCGGATATTCCATAGCTGTTCATCGTCGGCGGTATCCATGCCGCAGATCACCACGCGGCCCGCCGTGGGCACATAGAGCGCGTTGAGCAGCTTCGCCAGCGTGGATTTGCCGCTGCCGTTATGCCCCAGCACCGCCACGAACTCCCCGGGCTGCACCCGCAGGCTCACGTCATGAAGCGCATCCTCCTGCGCCTCCTCGTAGCGGTAGGAGACCTGCTCCACCAGCATTCCTGGTTCTTGTTTCTTCATCCGTCAGACACCTCTGGGCAGCTGGGTGACGGCCGGGCGAAACCGGTCCGTCCCGAGTAGACGCTGCCAGCGTTTATTGTAACACATGGGCGGGGGGAGCGCAAGAACAAAAGCGCTGGACGGGGCATCCGGCCTCCTCCCCCGACCGCCCCGGACGCAAAGAGCCCCTCCGCAGGTGCGTTCTGCGGAGGGGCCGGTGCGCTTTGGGGGGTCAGTCCCCCGGGTACATGACGCTCACTTCAGCGTCGCGGCGAAGAACTCGCCGGTGGCGTCCACGGCGTTGTACAGGGAGTGGAAGTCCTCCTCGGTGAACACGTTGAAGGTGTGATCCATGCCGGGGATGAAGTGGGTGCCGGAGGCGGGGTTGGTGCTGGCGGCGGCGATGCGGTTGCTCCACTCGGGGTCAACGGTGGTGTCCTCCTCGCCATGGATGGCCAGCACGGGGCCGGTGTAGCCCGCCGCGAACTCGCCCAGCACGTCGGTGTTCGCCACGTCGTCACACCAGGCCAGGGACACGTTCAGGGAATCGCGCCAGTCGAAGGTCATCACGAAGTAGCCGTTCTTTTTGGCCTCCTCGTACAGCTCCTGGCTGAAGAAGCCGTCCAGCATCATGTCGGGAGCGCCGGCCCAGGTCACGACGGACTTGAACACCTCGGGCCTGCGGGCCGCGCACAGCAGCGCGTCGGTGCCGCCCTGGCTCCAGCCCATGACGCCGATGTGCTCCGCGTCGATGCAGTCCATCGCCTGCATATAGGCGGCGGCGGCGACGGCGTCGCTCACGGCGCTGTCGAAGGTGTAGCCCATGTAGTCAGCGGTGGAGTCACCGTTGCCCATGAAGTCAATGCGGATGGTGGCGATGCCGAACTTCTCCGCCAGCACGGGGGCCGCCATCTTGTAGCCGTTGCCGGCCTCGTCCCGGCTGGAGCCGGTGCCGTGCAGCATCACGACCGCGGGGAACACGCCCTCGCCCGTGGGCAGGCACACGGTGGCGGGAATGTCGTGGTCACCATTCGGGATGGACACGACCGTCTCCACCCAGCCGGCCTCCTCCGCCAGGGACGCGGGCACCAGGGCGGCGCAGAGCAGAAGCACAAGAACCAGAGAAACCACCTTTTTCATGATTTTGTCTCCTTTCGTTTGTCCGGAATCCGGGGTCTGAGGCAAGTATAGCACACAGGGATGGCCCCGTCAAGGCGGGGGCGGGATTTCCCCGGGAGTGTGCGCATAACCTGCCCGCCATTTGTCCATCCTACCGGGGGAAAGGCGGGTGGAGCGCTTGGGGACCATGTTTGTGCGCTCGGTGGTGCTGTATCTGGTGGCGGTCGTCGCCCTGCGGCTGATGGGCAAGCGGCAGGTGGGGCAGCTGCAGCCCTTTGAGCTGGTGGTGGTCATCATGATCGCCGAGCTGGCTGCCACGCCCATGTCCAGCGTGGGGGTGCCGCTGCTGTGGGGCATACTGCCCATGGCGGCGCTCATCATGTGCCACGGCGTCATCACGTTTCTGGACATGCGCTTCCCGTCCTTCGCCAAGCTGCTCTCCGGGGAGCCCACGGTGCTCATCCGGGACGGGGCCATCTGCGAGGAGGCCCTGCGGCGCACCGGCGTCTCCCTGCCCGACCTGATGGAGGCCATGCGGCTGGCGGGGGAGATGGACATCGCCCGGGTGGGCACGGCGGTGCTGGAGCCCAGCGGACAGATCAGCGTGTTCCCCCGGGCCGAGAGCCGACCGCTCACCCCCGGGGACATCCAGTGCCGGGTGAGGGAGGATCAGCTGCCCCTGCCCCTGATTCTGGACGGGGAAATCCACGCGGAGAATCTGGCCCACGCCGGGCTGAGCGAGGCGCGGCTGCGGGCGCTGCTGGTGGAGATGGGGCTGGGCTCTGCGGCGCAGGTGCTGCTGCTCTCGCTGAATCAGGGGCGACTCCACGCCCAGGGGAAGGGCAGCCAAACGGTCATCGACAGGGCGCTGTAGGCGCGAGGGAGGCGGCGGAATGCGCACGGGGCTGGTGGTTTCGGTGGTGATTCTGGTGCTGGTGGCGGTGCTCGGGTTCTTCTCCCAGCAGTTCATCACCACGCTGGGCGAAAGGTATCAGGGCGCGGCCCGGGAGCTGCTGGCCCTGCAGGAGACGGGCGACTGGGAGCGGCTTCAGGAGGCCGCGTCCGGCTACCGGGAGGCGTGGACGCAGACCGCGCCCCTGGTCAGGATGCTCATTCACCACGAGGACGTGGATGCCATCGCCCTGGCCCTCTCCGAGATTCAGGCCAGCGCCCTGACCCGCAGCGCCCCGGACTGCGCCCTGGGCTGCTGCCATCTGGAGGCCGCCGCCGAACGGATGATGGCCCACGACCAGATGTGCCTGGACAACCTGCTGTAGCCCCCTCCGCTCAGGGCTCCCCCGTTCAGGGCTCTCCCGTTCAGGGCTCTCCCGCCATTTCCTCCCCGGTGGTCTCCGCCACCCGGATGCCCTCCGGCGTCCGCCGGGCCGCGTAGAGCGCGCAGCTGTCCCCATGGCCCCAGGCGAAGGGGAACACCGGCAGGGTGGTGGCGGCGCCCGGCTGCCCGGTGGGGCTCAGGGCGATCAGGCTGATGCTGCCGTCCTCCTCGCCCATCTCCCGCTTGTGCCCCACGAAGTCGCGCAGGGCCTCCTCGCAGGCCTGCTGGGCCGTGGCCCCATGGCGCATCCGCGACACCACCTCGTAGGACAGGCAGCCGCGCATCACGTCCTCGCCCAGACCGGTGGCTGCCGCCGCGCCGTAACGGGCATCGCAGTAGAACCCGGAGCCGGAGACCGGCGAATCACCCACGCGGCCCGGCTCCTTCATGAACAGGCCGGAGGTGGAGGTGCCCACCACCATGCGCCCCGCCCCGTCCAGCCCGATGACGCAGACCGTGTCGTGCCCCGCGTAGGGCGCGGCGGTCTTTTCCGTGTCCAGCGCCTCCAGCCAGCGGCGGCGGGCGCGCTCGGTCAGCATGTCCCGCAGGGGCAGCCCCCGGGCGATGGCGAACTGCTCCGCGCCCCGCCCCGCCAGCACGCAGTTGGTCTCCCGACCGCACAGGGCCCGGGCCAGCAGGATCGGGTTGCGCACCGACTCCACCGCCATCACCGCGCCCAGGCGCAGGGTCTCGCCGTCCATGTAGGCCGCGTCCATGGTCACCCGTCCGCTCCGGTCGGGCAAGCCGCCGTAGCCCACGGAGGTGTAGGCGGGGTCGTCCTCCACGCACTGGATGGCCCGGGTCACCGCGTCCCCCGCGCCGCATCCCTCACGCAGCAGCGCCATGCCCTGCCGCAGGCCCTCCCAGCTCATCCGCCAGGTGGAAATCATCGCCAGCATCGTCTCACAGCCTTTCCCGGATCGCCGCCACGCCGGCGGCATCCGTCACCTCGTACACGTCCTCCGGCGGATAGAGCGCCCCGCCGAAATGAATGCCCCGCCCCGCCGCCGAGGAATCCGCCACCGCCTTCCGGCAGGACAGGTGCACCTGGTCACAGCCCGTAGCCTCCAGCACCCGCGCCACGTTGTCCAGCCGGATGCCCGCCCCGGGCAGAATCTCGATGGCATCCCCGGCGAAGCGGCGCATCTCCCGGAGGGTCTCCAGCGCCAGCAGCGCACTGGACGCCTGCCCGCTGGTCAGCACCCGCCTGACGCCCAGCCCAATCAGCGTCTCCAGCGCCCTTCTCCAGTCCGGGGTCACGTCGAAGGCCCGGTGGAACACGCTCTCCCGCGCCCCGCACAGGGCCACCAGCTCCCGGGTGCGCGCCTCGTCCACCGTGCCGTCCCGGCGCAGAAAGCCGAACACCAGCCCGTCCGCCCCCGCATCCAGCAGCAGCCGGGCGTCCCGGCGGATGACCGCCATCTCCGTGTCCGTGTAGCAGAAGCCGCCGCTCCGCGGGCGCACCATCGCCATCACCGGCACCCGCGTGCCCGCCTTCACGGTCTGCAGCGTGCCCAGGGTCGGCGTCAGCCCGCCCAGGAACAGCGCGCTGCACAGCTCCACCCGGTCAGCCCCGCCCCGGGCGGCCTCCAGCGCGTCCTCCGCGGAGCCGCAGCAGATTTCCAGCGTTGTTCTCTCCATGGCTTTTTCCCTCCATGCCGCCCGTTTTTACCCCGGGGCGGACACTTTTTTGCGTCGAAAATGATTTTCGGAACCGTTTCCGATGGAAGACCCTTGCATTTTGGTTGACAAAAGCGTATAATAGGGGGAGTGACAGGCAGAAAAATGAAGGAAGATCGGCCCCGGGCTACATGGACAGCGCCCGATGGGCCTCGTGCTCGCGCCCCGGTGCCACGCGCCGGCGGGTGCGGAAAGGAATCGGAAAACCGTGTTTCAGAATATGAAGCCCATCGGCGGTATGCTGATGGCGATGGTGCTGCTCATGGGGGCCCTGAGCCCGCAGAGCTTCATGGACGCCGCCGGCACCGTCACCGTGACCAAGGAAATGCTGCACCGCAAGGGAAGCCAGTGCCGGCTCTATGTGGAGGGCAAGCCCCATGAGCTCACCCCCGGCACCTACCAGAACGCGCTCCTGCTCGTTCAGGAGAACGACCGCCAGCCCGCCGCCCGAAGCGGGAAACCCCTGTGCCACTACGGGCTGTACGTGGACGCCTGACCCCGCGCTTTCCCCCTCGATACGCTGCCAAAGGAGGCTGTTCCACGGGAACGGTGCTCCCCTTTTCTTTTCCCGGACTGAGAGAGCGGTGGACTGCGCTGCACAGCATTTGCATACACATGTATACACCGTCATACATCGCGTACCAACTACACCTGCACCCCCACCCGCACCCGTACCCCCACCCGTATCCCCACCTTCATCCTCAGATGGAGATGGAGACGGAAACACAATCACAGTCACAGTCACAAGCACAGACACATGCGCCGGCTTCGCCCGGCGCGGTGGGGGCTGGCGCGGTGAACGCTGAAGGGGTGGGCCGCTGACGCGGCGGGAAACACACACACACAAAGAAAGAAACGGATAAGGACGAAAGGGAATCCCGTTTGTACCCGGGAAAACCCGGGGAACGATCCACGGGGTTTCCGGTCTGTCATTCCAGCTCGGACACGAAGCGGGCAAAGCCCTCGGTCAGGAAGTCCAGGTTGGCCTGCTCGCACACGGTGTCCCGCTTGGTGTGAATCCAGGGCGTGTAGAAGCCCACCACGGGCCGCCGGCGGCAGGCAAACACCGCCACGCCGCACTTGAAGCTCTTGTGGTCGGAGGAGCCCACGCTGCCCCGGCTGTCGAAGAAGTGGGCGGTGCGGCCCTCCGTCTCCGCCAGGCTGCGCTCCATCAGGTTGTAGCCGGTGCACTTGCGGGCCAGCTTGTTCGAGATGACCAGCACGTGCTCGCCCACGCCCACGCAGTCCAGGTTGATGACCAGCCTTGTGTACTGCAGCTGCTGATGGTCGCGGGCGTAGGCCTTGGAGCCCAGGCAGCCCTTCTCCTCGTTGTCAAAGAGAATCAGGGCGGCGCGGCCCCGGTGCGCCTCGGGAATCGCCGCCATCAGGGACAGCACCGCCGCCACGCCGGAGGTGTTGTCGTTGGCGTTGTGGCGGTTGGCGGGGCCCAGGAGCATCAGGAACAGCAGGCCCAGATACACCACCAGGAACGCCACCTGCACCAGCGCCTCCACCCGGGTCAGCGCGTACACCAGCGCCGAGAGCGCCCCGCCGATGACCAGCATCAGCGCCACCAGCGCGATGGTGTAGCACAGGAACAGCGGGATGTTCCGGGGCAGCATCAGGTTGGGCAGCACCATGTTGGCGGGCGTGTCGTAGTGGGCGGTGAACACCACGGCGGCGTGCTCCGGGTCACCAATCACCACGTTTTTGTGCCCGCCCCGGGCGCTTTCCTCCACCCGGGCCGCCCAGCCGGCCTCCCCGGCCTTTTCCAGCGCCCAGGCCCGGAAGGCCTCCTTCTGCGCCGCCGTCTTGCGGATGGGAAACTGGGCCATGATCTGTTCATGAATGGTCATCGTCTGTGCTCCTTCTCCATGCTCACATGGTTTTCA
>JAEDKS010000120.1 GCA_016295665.1 Clostridia bacterium | reverse complement strand
GGCGGGGATTGTATAGAAGGAGGTTCCTCATCATGAAACACAGGCTCATGTCTCTTGCTGCCCTCGTGCTGGCGATGCTGATGCTCGCAGCGGCGGCCTCTGCGGAGACCATCTCCCTCAGCGGCACCGTGACCGCCCGGGAAACCTGGGAGGTCTACGCGCCCATCGGCGGCTCGGTGGAGGAGGTCTGCGCCCGGGTCGGGCAGCAGGTCACCGCGGACGATGTGCTGCTGCGGCTGCGGACGAACAAGGTGTACGCCACCGAGGACGGCACGGTCACCGGCGTGTTTGGTCAGCCCGGCGATGACGCCACCACCGTCAGCGGACGCTACGGCGCGGTGATGTACATCGAGGGCACGGATCAGTACACCATCGCCGCGTCCACCGCCAACGCGTACAACGCCACCGAGAACAAGTACGTCCACGTGGGCGAGACCGTCTACCTGGCCTCCCGCTCCAGCAGCACCCACACCGGCAGCGGCCTCATCACCGCCGTTTCGGGCACGAGCTTCACTGTGGAGGTGACATCGGGCACCTTTGAGAGCGGCGAGAGCTGCGATGTGTTCCGCTCCGCCGGAATGGAGACCACCAGCCGCATCGGACGGGGCACCACCGCCCGCATTGACCCTGTGGCGGTGACCGGGTCGGGCAGCATCGTGTCCTTTGCGGTGAAGAACGGCGATCAGGTGAAGCGGGGTCAGCTGCTCTTTGAGACCCTGGACGGTGCCTTCGACGGCCTCTACATGAGCGGCACCGACATCTACGCGGGGGTGGACGGCGTGGTGGCCTCCATCAGCGCCAGCGCGGGCGGTAGCGTGCAGAAGGACAGCGTGACGGCGGTGATCTACCCTGCGGGCGCCATGCAGCTGGAGGCCTCCGTCAGCGAGGGCGACCTGAGCCTGATTCAGGTGGGTGACCCGGTGGAGATTGAGATGAACTGGGATCCGGACGCGGACAGCACGCTGAAGGGCACCGTGCGGATGATCTCCGCGGTGGCGGAGATCGGCGGCGACAGCGTGAGCTACGCCGTCTATGTGGACTTTACGCCGGACAGCACCACGCGCTATGGCATGAGCGCGGTGATCTCGACGCTGGAGCGTGAACAGCATGTGGAAACGGAAGTGCAAGAGGAAGCCGATGGGGAATAAGCGGCCCATTTGCCTGCTGCTGTGCGCTGCGGTGCTGCTGAGCCTGCTGCCCGGCGCGATGGCGGAGGGCCCGACCACCCCCACCGACCTGGAGCCGCCCGCGCTGCGGCTCCGGGTCAGCATGGACGGCGCATGGCAGGACGAGCAGCTGCGCTGGACGATTCCGCTGCCGGACGCGGAGACCCGGGTGTGCTTCCTGTGGGATGTGCCCGGCGCGGAGGTGGCCTGCGGGGTGACCGTCACCGATGCGCAGGGGGCGCTGCTGCTTCAGCGGCAGTACGGCGAAGGGTATGCGGCACTGCAGCAGGAGCAGCTGCCGGTGGAAGCCTGGCTGACGCTTCGCGTGGAGCTCCGGGACGCGGCAGGGACGCTGCTGACCTCGGACAGTCTGGTTTTCCGCCTGATGCCCGCGTCCCCCACGGAAGCGCCGACCGCCGAGCCTTCGCCCGAGCCGACGGCGACTCCCTCCGCCGATCCCACCGAGCCGACACCCGAGCCGCCTGCCGAGGGCCCGGAGGGAGGCCCTCCGGAGGGAGAGGCCCCGTCCGGTGAGGGCGGGCACAGCGGTTCCGGCGGCTCCGGCGGCAGCGGCGGACGCGGGGGCTCCAGCGGTGCGGGCGGCTTTGGCGGCATGGATGCCGCAGACAGCGGCAGCAGCTACGGCGGCATCGACCTGACGCCCGGCGAGGCGCTGACGAGCAGCCATCAGAATGGCAACCGCGACATGACCCGCTACGGCACCGTGGCCCTGGAGGTCAGCGGGGAGCCCATGCGGGTGCTGACCCTGGGCGGCACGGAGCTGGAGATCACCCTGGACGGCGGTGCTGGCAGCTTTGCGGCGCGGCTGGAGGAGGACACGGTGTGCCTGTCCGCGGACGAGACCGGCAGCGTGTGGTTCCTGGCGGGGCAGGCGCTGAGCGTGCTGCAGCGGAGCGGCATCGCCTGGGTGGTCGTGACCGTGGACGGGGAGGAGATTCCGCTGTCCACCGGGGAGTTTCTGAGCGGGCGCGAGTATGCCGTGCTTCGGGCGGCGGGCTATGTGGCCCGGGACTTTGACTGGCTCGTGTCGCCGGAGGGCATCACCGTCCGGGTGGACGGCATGACCTACGCGGTGCGGGACAACCAGCTTGTCCGGAAGGAGGAATGAGCGGATGCGCAAATGGATCAGCGTGCTGGGAGCGCTTCTGCTGCTGTTCCCGGCAGCCGCGCTGGGCGAGGTGGTGGAGGGCGTCACCGTGTCGGCGGCGGAGCAGCAGGTGCTGGCGCAGGCCACGGGGGTGCTGGAGCGGCTGGGGCTGACCGTGGGCGGCTGCGTGGCTGCCTATGAGGAAGTGGGGCAGATTCGCCCGACGCGGGTCTATGCCACCCAGGACGGCGTCATCGCCGGCGTGGAGGCGGCGGCGGGGGAGACGGTGGACGGCACCGTGCTGACCCTGGAGCCCACCTGCCGGTATGTGGTCTACTGCGTGTCGGATCACGCCTATGACAGCCCGGAAACCAAAATCGTGCACAGCGGCGAAACCGTCTATATGCGATGCACCGCCAACGGCACCCACTGGGCCACGGGCCGCGTCACCTTCGTCGGCGGCGGGGAGTACACGGTGGAGGTGGACGGCGGCGAGCTGTATGTGGGCGAGACCGTGTATGTCTACCGAAGCCCGGACTTTGCCGCCACTACCCGCGTGGGCATCGGCACGGCGGTCTCCGGCGCGGTGGAGAGCTACGAGGCCACGGGCACGCTGCTGGAGGTTCGGGTGCGCCCCGGTGACGCGGTACAGCGCGGGCAGCTGCTCTACACCCTTGTGGAGGGCACCGGTACCGGTGTGACCAGCCCCGTGGACGGCGTGGTCACTGGCGTGTATGCGGCGCAGGGAAGCAGGGTGCAGGAGGGCGATGTGCTCGCGGGTGTGACCGCGTGGCAGGACATCCAGCTGGAGCTGGTGGTGGGGGAGGAAACCGCCCTGCGGCTGCGGGTCGGTGACCGGGTAACCTACACCCGCGGCACAGACCCGGCGGAGGCGCCCCGCACCGGGCGCATCGTGTCGGTGGACGCCATGAGCGGGGAGGCGGGCTATGTGGTTCGCGTCCAGCCGGACGAGCGGGAGGCGCGCATCGGCATGACCGTGGAGGTCACGCTGGGGGAAACATGACGGAAAATGACAAATCAGCTGTGCTGCATGTGCAGTATGGCTGATTTTGTGTCTGTTTTCCACCGGAAATCACCCCGGGGTGATTGATTCACGGCGAAAGATATGCTATAATGAATATGAAATCATGATACGGCTGGCTCGGAGGCGAGGCATGAGGAGACGGCGGATCGCGGCGCTGATGGCGGGACTGAACCGCGAATACCAGCGCGACTTTGTTCAGGGCATGGTGCGGGAGGCGCAGGCACGGGATGTGGACCTGTGCATTTTCGCATGTCAGGGAACCGCCGACAACGACGAGGTGCAGAACGAGGCCAACGAGGCGAACATCTTTGACCTGCCCGACCTGAAGCAGTTTGACGGCGTGGCGGCCCTGTGCGCGACCATGGCGACCCAGCACACCCGGGCGCATCTGCTCGAGCTGCTTGCCGGGCAGGCGGGCCGCCCGCAGGTGATCGTGGATGACGACGCGCCGCAGGCGGTGCATCTCACCTTCGACGATGACAGCAGCGTCCGGGAGCTGACCCGGCATCTGGTGGAGGATCACGGCTACCGCCGCTTTGTGGTGGTGACCGGGCCGAAGGGCAACCCGGTGTCGGAGGGGCGCTTCCGCATCTGCCGGGAGGTGCTGGAGCAGCATGGGGTCATGCCCCCGCCGGAGCGCGTATTCGACGGGCGATGGCTCCGGGCCGGCGGACAGGAGGCTGCCCGCGCCGTCATGCGCAGCGGCGATGTGCCGGAGGTGTTCCTGTGCTGCAACGACGATATGTCCTTTGGCGTGATCGACGTGCTGGAGGAGCATGGGCTGCGGGTGCCCGAGGATGTGTGCGTCACGGGCTTTGATGCCCGGCGCGAGGCCGTGGGCCGTGGCATGACCACCATCAGCCGCCCCGTCACGGGCGCGGGCGAGGAAACGGTGCGCATCCTCTGTGACTGGATCAACGGCAACCGGCCCGCGCAGCATCAGATCTGCCTGCCCACCGAGATCATCTATGGCGACAGCTGCGGCTGCCCGCTGCGGCACAATCTGTCCCGCAGCTATGTGCGCCTGCTCAGCGATGAGCACCGCGCCATGGAGCGCAGCATGATGCAGACCTCCGGCTTCTCCAACGAGCTGGCGGCGGTGCTGACCATGAAGGAGGCCGGCGAGGTGCTCAACCGCTTCGCCGACAGCTGGGCCATGGGCGAGCTGCACGTCTGCGTGGATCCCGACTTCCTGCAGGACTCCGAGGCGGCGCTGCGGCTGGGCTTCCCGAAGCAGATGCTGCTGCTGGCGGATCACGGCATGGAGCGCTGCGATATGCAGCAGCTCTTTGACACCAGCATCCTTCTGCCCGCGCTGGAGGAGGAGCGAAGGCGCGCGGCGGTGCTGGTGTTCTGCCCGCTGTACTGCCTGCAGCGCAATTTCGGCTATGTGGTGCTGGATGTGGACTTTGCCACCACCCTGGCCCTGCATCCCTTCCTGGCGGTGCTGGGCAGCGGCCTGATGAGCCTGCATCTGCAGTCCACCGTCCGCACCTATGCCCAGGCCCTGGAGCAGCTGTCGCTGCACGACCCGCTGACCGGGCTGCTCAACCGCCGTGGCTATGAGCAGGAGGCCACGCTGCTGCTCCGGGTGGCCCGCAGCAGCGGACAGCGGCTGGTGATGCTCAGCGCGGATATGGACGGCATGAAGCATATCAACGACCGTTTTGGACATCTGGCGGGCGATCAGGCCATCCGCTGCATGGGCAAGGCCATGCGGGAGCTGGAGAGCATGGGCATGACCAGCGTCCACATCAGCGGCGATGAGTTCCTGGCGGTGGGTGTGTTGCCCGCTATGGCCCGGGCGGACATGGTGCTGGCCTGCTTCCAGCGCGGGCTGGATCGCGTGAACCGGGAGCAGGCGCAGCCTTGGAAGATTTCCGCCAGCGCGGGCGTCACCTGTGCCGTGCCGGGGGAAAAGGACACGCTGGACACCTTCCAGGAGGTCGCGGACAGGCGCATGTACGTCTGCAAGCGGCAGCGCAAGCTGGCGGATGCGTCCGGCGGCGGCGAGGACATCGCTTCCGGACTGTGCTGACAGGAGGAGAATGGGATGCTGTACTGTGAACCCTGCAGGCTGCTCTATCCGGAGGAGCAGGCGGTGTGTCCGCACTGCCGGCGCCATGGACGGGTGCCGCAGGCGGAGGATCTGTGCCTGCTGACGGAGCAGAACGGGCTGGGAACCGACATTCTGGAGGAAATGCTCCGGGAGACGGCGGTGCCCTTCCTGCGCCGCCCCGCCTCGGGCGTGGCGTCCATCATGGGCGCGGCGGGTACCCGCTGGCAGTTCCTGGTGCCCTTCGGCAGCATCGGCGAGGCCCGATCGGTGCTGGAGGACTTCCTGACCCCCGCCGGGGAGGACGCGGCGGACGGGGAAGCAGCCGAGGAAGCGGACGAGGAATAACGGTACGAGGAGGAGCAGCATGCGCTTTGCCTTCTGCCCGTCGTGCGGCGCGAGACTCGGGGAGCGCCCACTGGGGGATGACGGAATGGTGCCCTGGTGTGAGCGGTGCGGACGCCCCTGGTGGGATGCCTTCACCACGGCGGTCATCTGCGCGGTCATCGACGAACGGGGAAGGACGGCCCTCATCCGCCAGAGCTATGGCGATACGGGCCGTTTCGTATGCGTGGCGGGCTTCATGAAGCCCGGGGAGACCGCGGAGGAGGCCGTGCGCCGGGAGGTGCTCGAGGAGATCGGGCAGCAGGTGGAGGACGTGCGCTTCATCCGCAGCTATGTCCATCAGGGAAAGGACATGCTGATGCTGGGCTTCGCGGCCCATGTCCGGGAGCGGCCCTTCCGCCTGTCCGACGAGGTGGCGGAGGCGGTGTGGCTTCCGCCCGGGGAGGCCCTGGAACGACTGAAAAACAGCCGCATCGCGGCCCTGCTGGTGCGCGAGACGGCGGAAAAGGAGCTGAAGTCGGAATGAACTATCAGGAGCTGATTGCCGCACGCTATTCCGTGCGAAAGTTTTCGGAGCGTCCCGTGGAGCAGGAGAAGCTGGATCTGATTCTGAACGCGGCCCGGTTGGCCCCCACGGCGGTGAACCGTCAGCCGCAGCGGATTCTGGTGCTGCGGAACCGTGAGCAGCTGGAGAAGCTGTCCCGCTGCACCCGTTCCTCCTTCGGCTGCACCCTGGCGCTGCTGGTGTGCTACGACACCACCGCCACCTGGAAGCGCAAGTTTGACGGCGCGGACAGCGGCGTCATCGACGCCTCCATCGTCACCGACCAGATGATGATGGCAGCCACCGACCTGGGGCTGGGCTCCACTTGGGTGTGCAGCTTCGACCCGGCGGCCATGCATGCAGAGTTCGCCATTCCCGAGCAGCTGGTGCCGGTGAACCTGCTGGTGATGGGCTATCCGGCGGAGGACGCCGCGCCCGGCAGCCTGCACGGCGAGCGGAAGCCGCTGGAGGAAACGGTGTTCTACGATCACTTCTGAGCGGCGGGCATACGGAGAAGGCAAAAACAAGGCGTGCGACTTTCTCCCCGAGCGGGGCGGAAAATCGCACGCCTTTTTGATGCGGACGGTTACAGGGCGTTCTTCGGGCAGTTCTTTGCGCATTCAAAGCAGAGAATGCACTCGGTTCCGTTTTCCCTCTTTCTTGAATTGTCTGTGACATCCACGTTCATCGGGCATACGCGCTTGCACTTGCCGCAGGAGACGCATTTGCTCTTGTCGCACCTGATCCGGAGCAGGGAGAAGTAGCTCATCGGCTTCAGAAAGACGGTGACCGGGCAGATGTACTTGCAGAAGGCTCGGTTGTCCCGGAAAAGAAACGCCAGACCGATGCCGACGGCATAGTACAGAAGGTTTCCGATGACAAAGGCCCAGAACATGATTTGCTCCATGTTGCCCACATGGGAAAGAAACAGCGACCCCACGAACACGAGCGACGCGGCAAAGACGAGGTACCTGATCCAGCCGAGCTTTTTCCGGGGCTGCTGTGGCACCTTGTAGGGGAGAAAGTCGAGCACCATCGCGGTCCAGCAGGCATAGCCGCACCAGCCCCGCCCGAAGATCAGCGGCCCGAAGATTTTGGCGACCGCGTAGTGGATGGTTGCCGCCTCAAACACGCCGGTGAACAGATAGTACCAGAATCCCTCGATCTGCATATTCTCATTGCAGATCAGACCGAGATAGACCAG
>JAEDKS010000119.1 GCA_016295665.1 Clostridia bacterium | reverse complement strand
CGGCGGTGGTAAGATGCGGGCCGTGGATGCGAAACATCCGGAACACAGAAGGAGGAAATTCCCCATGAAGAAAAGCAGCTTTGTTGCCATGATCCTGGGCACCATTGGCGGTGTCCTGTTTGCGCTGGGCATGTGCATGGCCCTGATCGCGGAGTGGAACGCCTTCACCCCCGGTGTGGTGCTGGGCGTCATCGGTGCCGTGGTTCTGCTGATTGCCGTCATCGTGTGGCGGAAGATGGAAGGCAAGGCGCCCATTCACCTGAGCGGCAAGACCTTCGCCACCATCCTGCTCAGCGTCGTGGGTGCGCTGACGCTGGGCGTTGGCATGTGCATGGTCATGGTCTGGAACATGCTGGTGCCGGGCGTCATCGTCGGACTCATCGGCATCATCGCGCTGATGGCGCTGATTCCGCTGTGCAAGGGACTGAAGTGATCCCTTCCGTCCCCTGCGGGCCCATCGCTCAGGCGGTGGTGCCTTTTCGTCGTTTCCGCGCCGTGCGGGCAGTCATCCATCAGCGCAGGGAGCAGCTTCTGCTGACCACCCTGCCCACGCCGGGGTGCGCGGCATCGTGCTCCGGAGCCTGCCAGCATCTGCTGCACTGATGACAGGAGGGATCCCCCATGAATCGCTTTTCCCCGGAGCGCTGCAGGGCGCTGCTGCGCCGGGCTCTGTACCCCGGCTGGCTGGTGGTACTGCTGTGCTCGGCATCCTCGGCGGCGCTGCTGGTGCCCGTGCTCGGTCAAGGCCTCCTGCAGGACTCCCCCATCGTCTACCTCATCTACTCCTTCTCGGCCTACTCGCTGGTGATTCTCTGCGTCGCGCTGCAGCGCTGGGGGCAGTACGTGCTGCTCCCCGCCGTGAACCGGCAGCCCCTGGTGCGCCGCTACCGCACCGACCTCCTGTTCAAGAGCCACCTGTCCCTGTACCTGTCGCTGCTGCTGAACCTGCTCTACGCGGTGTTCAAGCTCGTCTCCGGCATCCGGTACGGGTCGGTGTGGCTCATCACCCTGGGCATCTACTACCTGTTCCTGCTGTGCATGCGCTGCCTGCTGGCCCACTACCTCCGCCGGGTGCCCGTCGGCGCGAACCTGCGGGCGGAGTACCGGCGCTGCCGCGCCTGCGGCATCGTGATGGCGCTGATGAACCTGGCGCTGATGGGCGTGATCGTGCTGGTGCTCCGGCAGAACCGCACCTTCCACTACCCCGGCTCGCTGATCTACGTCATGGCGATCTACACCTTCTGCGCCGTGGCCTCCGCCTGCGTCAACCTGGTGAAGCTCCGCCGTCAGGGCTCCCCGGTGCTCTCCGCCACCAAGGCCATCAGCCTGGCTGCCGCGCTGGTGTCCATGCTCTCGCTGGAGACCGCCATGCTCACCGAGTTCGGCTCGGGCGACGACCTGACCCGGCAGCTGCTCACCGGCCTCACCGGCGGCGCGGTCTGCCTCATCATCCTCCTCATGGCGCTGGTGATGATCCTGACCGCAAACCGGCAGCTGCGCCTGCTGGACAGCGGCGGGGCGTGAAGGGGGGACAGCGGATAGGAAAAGAGGACTGACACACCAGCCAGTCCTCTTTTCACATCTATCTCGTCAGCAGGTACACGCAGGTCAGCAGCAGGCCGATGCCCAGCAGGAGCAGGCCGAAGGAGATGCTCCGGAACACCCGGGTCAGGCTCTGCACCGTCACGTTCCAGGAGGCGTCAAGGACGTACTCGAAGTCCGTGCGGATGGGGGCCCGCTTGCAGACCGTGGCGTTCAGGAAGGCCGCCACGGCGTCCGCGAAGCGCCCACAGGCGTAGGTGAAGCGCGTGCCCACCGGGACGGGCTTCGGCGCGGTTTTCTTCCGCAGGATGCCGTTTCTCAGCCACAGCGCCAGATGCTCCGGCAGCTCCGAGAGCAGGCGCACCACCAGGCAGCACACCGCCGGCAGCGCCTTCAGCAGCACGGGCCGGTACAGGCCGCTTTCCAGATCCAGCTTCGAGGGCCAGCGATCCGCGTAGACCCGGTGCCCCTTCTCCCCCGTCATCAGCAGCGGGCGCACGATCAGCAGGTACACCGCCGCGCCCACGGCGATGGAGATGAGCGCACCCTGCAGGTTCTCCAGGGAGAAGTAGGCGATGGGGGCCGTGGGGGCCGCCTGCCCCAGGAAGGCGGCGGAGCGGGCCGCCAGCGGCGTCAGCAGACGCTCCGGCATCGCCCCCAGCAGCGGCAGCACCAGCGAGGTCACCAGCAGCACACCGGCGGTCAGCGGGTTCATGCAGCGGCGCTGCGCGTCAAATTCCGCCTGCCGCTTCTCGTCGGCGTTGCGCTCCCAGAACAGGCAGATGTACAGCTTCAGCATGTAGGCCACCGTCAGCCCGCCGGAGAGCAGGAACAGCACCTCCAGCAGCCGGTAGGGCCACCAGGTCAGCCCCGCCGCCTGCAGGTGGGCGATGTACTCCAGGATGCCCTCGTGTAACAGGCTCTTGGAGGCGTATCCGCTGCCCAGGGGCGGAATGCAGGCGATGGACAGCGCCCCCAGCAGGAAGCACAGGTGCAGCAGGGGCTTTTTGCGCCCGTAGCCGCGAATGTCGTTCAGGTTCAGCCGGTGCAGGTTCATGAACACCACGCCGGCGCACAGGAACAGGCACAGCTTGATGAGGGAGTGGTTCACCATGTGCTCCACCGCGCCCCAGGCCGCCAGGCCGCCCTCCTCGCCCAGCAGCACCGACATGGACAGGCCCACGCAGATGAAGCCGATCTGGCTCATGGAGGAGCAGGCCAGCGTCCGCTTCAGATCCACCGAGAACAGCGCCAGCACCGCGCCCAGCACCATGGTGACGGCGGACAGCACCAGCAGCCCGTTGCCGAAGTCCGCGTCGCCCCGGCACACGAAGGCGCACAGCACGATGACGCCGAACACGCCGCTCTTGGTCAGGATGCCCGACAGCAGCGCCGAGGCCGGGGCCGGGGCCACCGGATGCGCCTTGGGCAGCCAGATGTGCAGCGGGTACAGGCCCGCCTTGGCGGCAAAGCCCACCAGCACCAGCCAGGACGCCACCCTCAGCCGCACGGGCACCGCGTCCAGCGCTCCGATGGCCTCCCGCAGCCCGGTGAAGGACAGGGTGCCCAGATCGGCGTAGAGCAGGAACAGGCCCATCAGCGTGGTCAGGCCGCCGATGACCGCCACCGCCAGATAGGTGCCGGCGGCGCGGAGGGCGGCAGGGGTCTCCTCGTGGGCGACCCAGGCGTAGCTGGTCAGGGACATGACCTCGAAGAAGATGAAGGTGGTGAACAGGTCATCGGAGAGGAACACCCCCAGGGTCGCCCCTAAGGTCATCAGATTGAAGAAGCAGTAGCGTCCGCGGTGATGGTAATGGGCGAAGTACTCCGGGGAGAACAGCCCGGTCATCATCCACATGAACGCCGCCACCGTGGCGTACAGGCTGCGGAAGCCGTCGGCGCGGAGGCTCAGCCCCAGCCCGCAGAAGCCCGGCAGCGCGAAGGCCGTCTCCCGGCCCCACAGCGTCAGGCACCCGGCGAAGGCCAGCACCCCCACCGCCGCCATCAGCGCGGCGCGCAGGGCTTTGCTCCCCTTCCCCAGAGCATAGCAGATGGGCGCGCACACCATCGGCCCGAAAACAAGCAGCGGCAGCATCATTTCGCGATCACCCATCCTTTCCTCAGAATATGGAGCCCAGGGCCACGCTGCGCAGGAAGGCGATGAGGGGCTGCGACCACAGGCCCAGCACCACCATCGCCACCGCCAGCACCCCGAAGGGCAGGAGCATCATCCAGCCGGGATCCCGCTTCTCCCCGCCGACCTGCGCGGCGAGCTCCGCGTTCAGCGGGCGGAAGTACATCAGGAACGCCGGGCCCAGCGCGTAGACCGCCGTCAGCACCGCCGACACGATCAGCGCCACCATCGCCATGATGCCCATCCAGCCCCCCGCCGAGGAGGCGGCGGTCAGCAGGTTCCACTTGCTCACGAAGCCGCACAGGGGCGGCGTGCCCACCAGCGCCGCCGCCGCCAGCGTGTAGACCGCGCAGGTTTTGGGCATCAGGCGGCTGTAGCCCCGCAGATCCTGCACATACTCCCTTCCTGTGCGCACCAGCACCGCGCCGGCACAGTAGAACAGGGTGATCTTCATCACGCCGTGGATGATGAGGTGGCTCAGGCTGCCCACCATGCCGTCCGGGGTCATCAGGGCCGCGCCCAGCAGCATATAGCTCAGGTTGGACACCGTGGAATAGGCCAGGCGGCGCTTGAAGTGCTGCTCCTTCACCGCCATGCCCGAGCCGAACACGATGGTCACGCAGGCCAGCACCAGCGCGATGGCCTGCGGCGCCCCTCCCCGCAGGAAGTCCGTGCCGAAGGAGTAGTAGATCACCCGCAGCACCGCAAAGGCGCCGGTGTTGACCACCGCCACCGCATGGAGCAGCGCCGTGACCGGGGTGGGCGCCACGGATGCCGCCGGGAGCCAGGCGTACATCGGGAACACCGCCGCCTTCGTGCCGAAGCCCACGAAGGCCAGCAGGAACATCCACCGCAGCAGCGTCTCGTGACCCGCCACCTCCGCCGCGTCCAGCACGCCGCCCAGCACGAAGTCCGTGCCGTGTCCGTAGTGGTGGACGAACACCAGCGCCACGAAGGCCATCGCCGCGCCGGTGATGGAGAAGGTCAGGTACTTCCGGCCCGCCCGGGCCGAGGCGCTGTCCTGCTTGTGGGTCACCAGCGGCAGGGTGATGAGCGTCAGGCACTCGTAGAACACGTAGAGCGTGAACAGGCTCCCCGACAGCGCCACCGCCAGCGTCACCGCATAGCTCATGGTGTAGAAGGCGAAGAAGTGGTTGGGGCGCTCCTCGTGGGTCATGTACTCGAAGCCGTAGAGGGACGCCAGGGGCCAGAGCAGCGACACCAGCCCCGCGAACACGCAGCTCAGGCCGTCCACCCGGAAGGTCAGGGTCAGGCCGTCCATGAGGGTGTAGAGCGGGTAGGCGGTGTTCTGCCGCGTCAGCAGCAGCACCCAGACCAGCACGGAGGTCAGGCATACCACGCTCTCCACATAGATGGCCCGCTTCTTCACCGTGCGAAAGTGAAACAGGGGCAGCACCGCGCCGCCCAGCAGGGGCAGCAGCAGCGTCAGATACAGCAGCATACGCCCACCTCCTTATCCCTCAGGCTCGACAACCGCTTCCGTGTCCGGAAGCGTCTCGGTCAGATCGACAGTTTCCTCCATCGCCATGGACACCGGGGGCATCACGTCCTCCGCGATGGATTCGCCCACCCCCGTCAGCGCGCCGGGAGCCATGCCCAGCACTACCGACAGGGCGCACAGCGCCACCAGCGGCCCCAGCATGCCCGGGGAGGCCTCCCGGCGCTCCGGGTGCGCGGGGGACGCCTCGCCGGGGAAGAAGGCGCGGATGGACACCGGGAACAGGTACGCCGCCGTCAGCAGCGCCGACACGAGCAGCACCGCCGGGCCAGCCCAGCACAGCCAGCCCGGCACCCCGTCCATCGCCAGCGCGCCCTGGGCCAGGTACCACTTGCTCACGAAGCCCAGGCAGGGCGGAATGCCCACCAGCCCCACCGACGCCAGGGTGAAGCACCACAGCGTCACGGGCATCTGCCGCCCAATGCCGTCCAGCTCCTCCACCCGGGTTTTGCCGGTGCGGTGAATGACGGCGCCGGCGGACAGGAACAGCGTGTTCTTGATGAGGGCATGGGCCACCACGTGCAGCAGCGCGCCCACCAGCCCCACGGGATGCAGCGTGGACAGGCCGAACACCACATAGCTCACCTGACTGACCGTGGACCAGGCCAGGCGCTTCTTCAGCACATTTTCCCGCCAGGCCAGCAGCGACCCCATGAACACCGTGAACAGGGACAGCACCATCAGCACCGTCTGCACCCAGGTGCCCCGCAGGAAGCCCGCGCCCACCAGCTGGTAGAGCACCCGCAGGATGCCCAGCACGCCCGCCTTGGTGATGATGCCCGACAGCACCGCCGAGGCGGGTGCCGGGGCCGCGGGGTGGGCCGTGGGCAGCCAGCCGTGCAGCGGGAACATGCCCGCCTTCGCGCCGAAGCCCAGCAGCATCAGCCCGGCGGCGGTCAGCACCGTGCCCTCATGCCCGGCGGCCTTCTCCAGGTTCAGGCTGCCACCGACGGCAAAGGTCAGGCTGTCCAGATACGGGGAGAGCAGCATGACCCCCAGCAGCACCAGCGACGCGCCAATCACCGAGTAGATCAGGTACTTGATGCCCGCCGCCACCGCCGCCTTGTCCATCTCGTGCATGACCAGCGGCACGGTGAGCAGGGTCATCAGCTCATAGAACATGTAGTAGGTGATGATGGTGCCCGCGAAGCACAGGCCCATCAGCGCCGACAGGGTGCAGAGGTAGAAGGCGTAGAACCGCCTGCCGTGGCCCTCCTCCGCCATGTAGCGGAAGGAGTAGAGGCCCACCGCCGCCCAGACCAGCGCCATCAGCCCCGCGAACAGGCGGCTGATGGCATCCGTGCGCAGCAGAATGGGCAGGTTGTCCGAGAGGGTAAACAGCGTCAGGCGCATTTCGCCCTGCAGCAGCACCGGCACCACCGACAGCGCACTGAGCAGCAACACCGCCATCGTCACCGCGTTGCGCCGGCGCGCATCCGCCAGCGGCCCGACAAACGCCACCGCCAGCCCGCCTGCCAGCGGCAGCAGCAGCGGAAGAAGCAGATACCAGGAGCCGATCATGTCCGAAACCTCCATTCACGGGAGCAAAGATGCGGGCAAGGAGCCCGTGCCGCGTCAGCCGAACAGCTTCAGCCCTTCGGTAATCGCCGAGATGATCCCCTGGGAGAACAGGCCCAGCGCGATGTTCACCGCGCAGAAGCACACCAGCGCCGCGTTGTAGCAGAAGCCGCGCCGGCCCTTCTCCACCGGGTAGATCACGCCCTCCGCCGGCTTGCGGTACAGCGTGACCACGGTGCGCAGGAAATAGATGGTGTTCAGCCAGGTGGAGATGATGAGCACCACCAGCACCAGCAGCTGATGCACCTCGTCCACCTCCATCGCCGCCAGGGCGAAGTTCAGCTTGCTGCAGAAGCCGCCCAGGAACGGGAAGCCCACCATGCTCAGCGCGCCCACCGTGAAGGCCACGCCCGCCACCGGCGCTCTCCAGCCGCTGCCCCTCAGATCCCGGAACACCTTGCTGTTGCCCGAGGCGTCCGCCAGGCCGCCCGCCGCCAGGAACAGCATGGACTTGCACACCGAGTGGGTGAACACATGGAACAGCGCCGCCATCATGCCCATCTCCGTGCCCAGACCGATGCCCATGTAGATGTAGCCGATCTGCGCCACCGAGGAGAAGGCGATCATCCGGCGGATGTCGTTCTGCCGGATGGCGGACACCGAGCCCATGACCATCGCCAGCAGCGCGAAGATGAACAGCACGTTCAGAATGCCCGTGTCCAGAATCACGTCCATGCCGATGACCCGGTACATAACCTTGATGAGCAGGAAGATGTAGCCCTTGC
>JAEDKS010000118.1 GCA_016295665.1 Clostridia bacterium | reverse complement strand
CTTTGCCATTGAAATTGAAAATGAATGCGCTGACCACAAACAAAAAGCTGATTAGTTCGCAGAATGTTTCCATGACATAGAGTGGCAGCGAAATACCAACTCTAATGCCAGCGCATTGCCAGACAATTCCAAGCAAATAGAAAAGAATCGCAACAGAAACTGCAACCAGCAATTTCTTGTTTTGCAGAAAGACTTTTACGGTAATCACTCCCTCTTCCAAAACCGACTATTCTTTTATGTTTTTATACCGCCCGCACGACTTCCTTGAAAGTGTGCTTCACAATCTCGGGCGTGCCTCTCATACGGAGCCGCTTCTACCAAAACCAATGCATTGGTTCCTCATCCTCCTTCTGTCAGCAATTCCGTTAAGCATATAGTACCAGAAAATGATTGAAAAGTCAAGCGAACATTTCCAAGTTTAGCAAAAAATCCCCACCCGGGGGATTTTCGCACGCCGTCTCTCCGTTACTGCAGCAGCTTCAGGAACTGCCTTGTCCGCTCCTCGCGGGGGGCGGTGAACAGCTGCTCCGGGGCGCCCTGCTCCACGATGACGCCGCCGTCCATGAAGATGGTGCGGGTGGAAACCTGCCGGGCAAAGCTCATCTCGTGGGTGACCACCAGCATGGTCATGCCGTCCCGGGCCAGGTCGCGCATCACGCTCAGCACCTCGCCCACCAGCTCCGGGTCCAGGGCGGAGGTGGGCTCGTCAAAGAGCACGATTTCCGGCTCGGTGGCGATGGCCCGGGCGATGCCCACGCGCTGCTGCTGTCCGCCGGAAAGCTGATGGGGATAGGCGTCCGCCCGCTCCAGGAGCCCCACCCGGTCCAGCGCCTGCCGGGCACGCGCCTCGGCCTCGCGGCGGTTCATGCCCCGGGCCACCACCAGCCCCTCGGTCACGTTCTGCAGGGCGGTCTTGTTGCGGAACAGGTTGTAGCTCTGGAACACGAAGCCCGTGCGCCGGCGGAAGGCCACCTGCTCCCGGCGAGAGGTGCGGTGCATGTCATAGCGCTTTCCGTCCAGCACCATCTCGCCCGCGTCCGCCGTCTCCAGAAAGTTGATGCACCGCAGCAGCGTCGTCTTGCCGGAGCCCGAGGGGCCGATGATCGTCACCACGTCGCCCTTCTCCATGCCCAGCGACACCCCCCGCAGCACCTCCAGCTCCCCGAAGGACTTGCGGCAGTCCTGCCCCTCCAGCATCATGCTCATACACCTCCCCGGCGGCTCATGTACCGCTCACACAGCTGCTGCAGCCCGGTCAGCACCGTGCAGAACAGCAGGTAGATCACCGCCACCTCGCAGTAGAGCGCGAAGTGCTCGTAGGTGCGGGCGGCGATCATTTTGGTCTGCTGCATCATCTCCACCACCGTGATGCGCGACGCCAGTGAGGTATCCTTCACCAGGCTGATGAGCGAGTTGCTCAGCGGCGGGAAGGCGGTGCGCATGGCCTGCGGCAGGATGATGCGGCGCATGGTCTGCCCCCAGGTCAGCCCGGCACACCAGCCCGCCTCCAGCTGCCCCGGCGGCACCGACTCGATGGCGGCGCGGATGGTCTCGGCGGCGTAGGCCCCGGTGTTGATGGAGAACATGATGACCGCCGCCGTGAAGGCATCCGTCCGGATGCCCACCGTGGGCAGCCCATAAAACACCACGAACAGCTGCACCAGCAGCGGGGTGCCCCGGATGATCCAGATATACACCCGCGCCAGCTGACGCAGCACCGGCACCCGTCCCACCTGTACCAGCGCCGTGATCAGCGCAATAACCAGCCCTGCCGAAAACGACAGGGCTGTCATGGGCAGGGTCATGCGCAGACCCGGCAGCAGGATTTTCCAGAAGGAATCAACCAGAACCTCGATCGTTCTTTCACTCATGACGGAGTACCGCTTGCCCCCTGCTTATGTGGTCGTCACTCCATGGTGGAGATGTCCATGCCGAAGTACTTGATGCTCAGCTCGCTCAGCGTGCCGTTTTCCGCCAGCTGCGCCAGCGCGTCGTTGATCGCCGCCAGGAAGGCTTCCTCGCCCTTGCGCACGGGGATGGCGATGTTCTCCGCCTCCTCGTAGTTGTCCACGATCTTGAAGGGCGCGTCGGGCCGCTCGGTCATGTAGTCGATGAAGGCGGTGTTGTTGTTCAGCGTCGCGTCGATGCGGCCCTGCTCCACCAGCATCAGGGTCTGGGCCAGGTCATCCACGGGCGTCACCTCGGCGCCGTACTGCTCGGCGATCTGGGCATAGATGCTGGTGATTGTGTTGCAGGTGGTCTTGCCCTTCAGGTCCTCAAAGCAGGTGATCTCCTCGTTGTCCTCGCGGACGATGAGGGACACACGGCTGTAGGCATAGGGCGTGGAGAAGTCATACTTCTCGGCGCGCTCCTCGGTGATGGTCACGTCGCAGATGGCGGTGTCGAACACGCCGGTCTCCAGGCCGGCGAAGATGCCGTCCCACAGGCAGGGCTGGATGTTGGCCTTCACGCCCAGCAGGTCGCAGATGGCCCGGGCCACCTCCACGTCATAGCCCATCAGCTCGCCGTTTTCATCCTGATAGTTCCAGGGCTTGTAGGTGCCCTCGCAGGCGATCACCATTTCACCCCGGGCCAGCACCTGATCCAGCAGGTCGCCCTCCGCCAGGGCAGCGCCCGCCACCGTCAGCGCCAGCATCGCGCACAGCAGCGCACAAAGCAGCTTCTTCATAGGAAATACCCCCTTCTTGCTTGCCGTCCTCGCGCATTCCGCAAACAATGGAACAGCTGTTCCATTGTATCACGGTTTTCCGCTCCTGTCCATAGCAAATCCCGATTTCTTTAGTCGGGATTTCAAACGCCCGCTCCGCGCCGGGGAAGGCGGCACGGAGTGGGCGGGAAAGGGGCAAGGGGAGACCTCACTTCAGCGGCTCAAAATCCGCCGCGCCGTGCTTGCACAGCGGACAGACGAAGTCCGCGGGCAGGGTGTCGCCCTCGTAGACGTAGCCGCAGACCTTGCACACAAAGCCCTTGCGGCCCTGCGTCTCGGGCTTGGGCTTCACGTGCTCCTGATAGTCGGTGTAGGTCATGGTGGGCAGGTCGGACAGCACCCGCGCCTCGGTCACGGTGCAGATGAACATGCCGTGGGTGTCCAGATCCAGGTACTGCTCCACCTTCAGCGACAGCAGGGCGTTGCAGTGCCGGGAGAGGAAGGCCAGCCCGTTGTCGGAGCGCGCTACCGTTTCGCCGGCGAACTTGTCCACGCTCCTGCCGCTCTGGAAGCCGAAGCGCTTGAACAGCGCAAAGGGCGCGTCCGTGGACAGGCAGCACACGTTCATGATGCCCGTTTTCCGGATGACGTCGTGGGAGTAGTTCTGCTTGTTGATGGTGACCGCGATGCGGTTGGGGGTGTTGGTCACCTGGGTCACGGTGTTGACGATGAGGCCGTTGTCCCGGCTGCCGTCCCGGCAGGTGACGACGTACAGCCCGTAGCCCAGGCGGAACAGCGCGGTCAGGTCGTGCTTGTTGGCGGTGTCGCTCTGCAGGGCGCGCCAGTCGCGGCACAGCGCCTCCGCCAGCGCGTCCAGCTGCTGCCTGCTCTCCGGGCTCAGCGCGGAGCGAAGCTGCACCACGGGCTCCGCCCACTGCAGCCCCGCGCAGCCCTCCAGCAGCTTCTTCATCGTGGCGGCGGCCTGCGGCGCCCAGCTGCCGTTCTCCATCAGCGCCACCGTCCTGTTCCGGAAGCCCCGGGCCGCCAGATGCTCCAGGAAGGTGCGCATGCAGGGGAACACGTCCGCGTTGTAGGTGGTTGCCGCCAGCACCAGCTTGCCGAAGCGGAAGGCATCCGCCACGGCGGACGCCATGTCGCAGCGGTTCAGGTCATGGAACACGACCTTCGGGCAGCCGAGCGCCCGGAGCTTCTCCGCCAGCTGCTGCGCGGCCTCGCGGGTGTGCCCGTAGACCGACGCGCAGGCCACCACGATGCCCTCCTCCTCCACCTCGTAGGAGGACCAGGTCTGGTACAGCTTCACATACCGGCTCAGATCGCCGGTCAGCACCGGGCCGTGCAGCGGGCAGATGGTGGCGATGTCCAGGGCAGCGGCCTTCTTCAGCAGAGCCTGCACCTGGGCGCCATACTTGCCCACGATGCCGATGTAGTACCGCCGGGCCTCGTCCGCCCAGTCCTCCTGCACGTCCAGCGCGCCGAACTTGCCGAAGCCGTCGGCGGAGAATAGCACCCGATCCGCCGCGTCGTAGGTGACCATGACCTCGGGCCAGTGCACCATGGGAGCCGCCACGAAGGTCAGCGTGTGCCGGCCCAGGCACAGGGTGTCCCCGTCGGCAATCACCCGCCGCCGGTCGGCGAAGTCCGTGCCGAAGAAGCCCCGCATCATGGCGAAGGCCTTCATGGAGGACACCAGCGTCGCGCCGGGGAAGGCGTCCATGAAGCGCTGAATGTTGGCGGAGTGGTCGGGCTCCATGTGCTGCACGATCAGGTAGTCCGGAGCGCGACCCGCCAGCGTCTCCCGCACCTGTGCCAGCCACTGCTCGCCGAAGCGCGCGTCCACGGTGTCCATGACCGCGGTCCTTTCGTCCAGCAGCACATAGGAGTTGTAGGCCATGCCATGGGGCACGGCGTACTGCCCCTCGAACAGGTCGATGGCATGGTCGTTCACGCCCACATACCGGATGTCGGATGAAATAAACATGTCTAATTCCTCCATTTCTATCCACCACATTCCACATTCCGCATGGTTCATTATCAATTAACGATCCACCCGGCAAAATCCTTCCTGCTTATGTAAAAAAGATGAAAATTCCGCAAAAAAAGCGGACGGCCCGTCTCCGGCCCTCCGCCTTTGTCTGGATGCGCTGTCCGGCGCGGCTTATTGCCAGCTGCCGGTCAGCTTGGTCAGCAGCACGATCAGCTGCAGCTTCTCCCCCTCGGAGAGGCCCGCCAGAAGCTGCTTCGCGTCCGCGTTCCCGCCCGCCAGATGATGCAGGTAGTGCCCGCACCGGCGCAGCAGGGTCAGCGCCGCCTCCTCCGCGGGCATGTCCGCGATGTCCCGGGTGTCCCGGGGGCCGCCCTGAGGATGCTCCGGAGCGGGCGCGCCGCCCTGGGCCTCCTCCTGCCGGGCAAAGTATGCCATGCCCCGTCCGCAGGACAGATATTCCCTCGGGCAGTGCCGTCCGCACATGGGACAGTTGGTCTCCGCCATGATGGCTCACCTCCTTCGCTGTGGCCTGGTTTGTGATTATCATAGCACTAACAGGGCGCGCTTGTCAAGCGGATGGACAGATTCTGTCGCGGATGATGGTTGACGAATCGTGCCGGATTTATTATAATGTTGGCAAAGGCCGGGGCCGGGACGGGCCCCCGCGTTGCGGATGACGAACCCCCTGCGGCATGCGCGGGGAGGATGATTGAAGGAGGCACTGCCATGAAACTGCTCTCCGTTGCCATTCCCTGCTACAACTCCGCCGCCTATATGCGGCACTGCATCGAAACGCTGCTGCCCGGCGGCGAGGAGCTCGAAATCCTGGTGGTGGACGACGGCTCGCAGAAGGACAACACTCTCGAGATCGCCCGGGAGTATGAGGCCCGCTATCCCGCCATCGTCCGCGCCATCCATCAGGAGAACGCCGGTCATGGCGGTGCCGTCAACAAGGGGCTGGAGAACGCCACCGGACTGTACTTCAAGGTGGTGGACTCCGACGACTGGGTGGACACGCAGGTGCTGCTGAAGATCATCGCCCTGCTGCGGGACTTCGCCGCGCAGCAGGAGCCCGTGGATCTGCTCATCAGCAACTACGTCTACGACAAGGTGGGCGTGGAGCACAAGAAGGTCATGCGCTACGCCTCTGCGCTGCCCGCCAACCGGGTGCTGACCTGGCCCGAGGTCAAGCGGCTGCCCCTGGGGCAGTACATCCTGATGCACTCCGTCATCTACCGCACCGCCATGCTCAAGGAGATGGGATTGAAGCTGCCGGAGCATACCTTCTATGTGGACAACCTCTACGTCTACACCCCCATGCAGCAGGTACAGCGCATCTACTATCTGGATGAGAATTTCTATCATTATTTTATCGGGCGCGATGACCAGAGCGTGCAGGAGAGCATCATGATCCGGCGCATCGACCAGCAGCTGCGGGTCAACCGGCTGATGGTGGACACCGTGCGGCTGCAGCAGGTGACCGACCGGCGGCAGCGGCAGTACATGTTCGCCTACCTGAGCATTATCACCATGGTGTCCAACGTGCTGCTGCTGCTCATGGACAACGACGAGGCAAAGCAGAAGCGCGGCGAGCTGTGGCAGCACATTCAGGAGACCGACCCCTGGGTCTATGAGCGGCTCAACCGCAGTGTCGTCGGGCGGCTGGCGCACGTGCGGACGCGGTTCGGGCGCTGGATTGTGGTGCACGGGTACGCCATCGCGCAGAAGCTGGTGGGGTTCAACTGAGATGCGCGGACAGGAGGCTGTCCGCGGGTAGCGGCTCCGTCCGGGAAGGGCGGGCCGCGCTCTTTTTTCCCGCCGATTTCCTTCAAGCCCTTCCTTCCGCTGTCAATCTATGGTATAATAGAAGCAAAGCCGCAGATGGCGGCTGGACTCAGAAGGAGGCCGAGGTATGAAGAAGCTGACTTTGCGCGCGGCGCTGCTTTTTGCGGTGCTGCTGTGCATGGTGTGGACCGTTCCCGCGCTGGCGGAGGGCGGCGACACCGTGGAAATCCTCTTCCTGGCAACGTCCGACATGCACGGACAGATGTATGCCACGGACTACACTGCCGACGTGAGCGCGTCGGGCACCTATCGTCAGGGCCTGACCCGCGTGGCGACCTACATCAAGGAGATGCGCGCCCAGTATGAGCACGTGTTCCTGGCCGACGGCGGCGACACCATTCAAGGCACGCCCCTGAGCTACTACTACGCCTTCTACAAGGGCAACGAGGAGGATCCCTGCGTGAAGGCGCTGCGGGCGCTGGACTACGACCTCTGGGTCGTGGGCAACCATGAGTTCAACTACGGCATGGAGATTCTTCAGCACCAGCTGGAGAACGCCACCGCCCCCGCCACCGAGGGCGAGGACGCGCTGTGGGTGTCCATGGCGAACTATCTGGACTGCACCACCAACGGCGACGCCCAGAAGGACTGGGCCACCTGGATGGGCTACGATCCCTACCGCATCTATGACTACGACGGCGTGAAGGTGGCGGTCATGGGCATCGGCAACCCCAACATCGCCAAGTGGGACGTGCCCGCCAACTGGGAGGGCATCTACTTCGCCAATCCCGTGGAGACCTACCTGCACTACGAGGCCGAGATGGACGCCCAGTCCGACGTGATTGTGCTGGTCAGCCACTCCGGCATCGACGGCGACGCGGACTCCGACTTCATCCGCGCCCTGGTGGAGCAGACGTCCACCATCGACCTGGTGTTCTCCGGTCATGAGCATCGCAACGGCGTCACCGAGATCACCAACGCTGCGGGTGCCGTGGTGCCGGTCGTCTCGCCCAGCACCAAGTGCAACGTCATCGGTCAGGCAAAGGTGACCGTGGATAAGGCCACCGGCGCCAAGACCGTGGAGGCCGAGTGCG
>JAEDKS010000117.1 GCA_016295665.1 Clostridia bacterium | reverse complement strand
AGATTCCCCTGCCCCGCCGGGCCACCGCGGGCAGCGCGGGCTATGACTTCGTATGCCCCATCGAGGTGACCCTTGAACCCGGCGACAGCGTCACCATCCCCACCGGCATCCGCTGCGTCATGGAGGCGGGCTGGGTGCTGCTGCTGTTCCCGCGCAGCTCCCTGGGCTTCCGGCACGAGGTGCGGCTGAGCAACACGGTGGGGGTCATCGACAGCGACTACAGCGGCGCGAAGAACGAGGGGCACATTCTGGTGCGCCTGCACAACGGCGGCGACCATCCGGTGACCCTGCGCCCCGGGGAGCGCTTCTGTCAGGGGGTGCTGCTCCCCCACGGCACCGCCGGGGACGAGGACATCACCGCGGCCCGCTCGGGCGGCTTCGGCTCCACGGGCAGGTGAGGGCCATGTACCGCATCATGATTGCCGAGGACGATGCCGCCATCGCCATGCTGCTGCGGGATCACCTGATCCGCTTCGGCTACGACGCCTTCGTCTGCGATGACCTGTCCGACGTGCTGGGCGTGTTCGTCCGGGAGCAGCCCCACCTGCTGCTGCTGGACATCGGGCTGCCCTTCTTCAGCGGCTGCCACTGGTGCCGGGAGATCCGCCGGGTCTCCACCGCGCCCATCGTGTTCATCTCGTCCAACGCCGCGCCCATGGACATGGTCATCGCCATGAACATGGGCGGCGACGACTACCTGTGCAAGCCCTTTGACCTGCCGGTGGTGGTGGCGAAGTTAGGGGCGCTGCTGCGGCGCACCTACGACTTCTCGGGCGCTCCGCACCTGCTGGAGCACCGGGGCGCGGTGCTGGACCCCGCCTCGGGCGTCCTGACCCTGCCCTCCGGCGAGGCCCTGACCCTGACCCGCAACGAGCACCGCATCCTGCAGATGCTCATGGAGCACAAGGGCGTCATCATCAGCCGCGACCTGCTCATGCAGCGGCTGTGGGACAGCGACTGCTTCATCGACGACAACACCCTGACCGTCAACGTGGGCCGCCTGCGCAAAAAGCTGGAGGAGCACGGCCTGCCGGGCTTCATCACCACCCGGAAGGGGCAGGGCTACCTCATCGGGGGCTGACCGACCCCCACCACCCGCACGAAAGGAGCGAACCGCCATGATGCGCCTGCTGGTTGCCTGGTGGAGAACCTATTGGCGCGTGGCGCTCCTGTGCGCCTTCCTGATGCTGTGCTTCACGGGGCTGCACGTGCTGGGCGGCGGCGCGCTGCGGGAGCTGAGCTACGCGCTGCTGCTGGGGCTGATCGCCTGCGGGGCGGCGGCGGTGCTGTCGCTCCTTCGGCTGGGCCGCCAGCTGCGGGCGCTCACGGCCGCGCTGCGCCTGCTGCCCGAGGAGCCCGGCATGCTCCCCGCCCCCGCGAACCCCGGGGAGGCCCTCTGGCGGGAGATGGCGCTGACCTGTCAGCAGCGGGCCAGGGAGGCCGGGGAGGAGGCGCAGGCCCGCCAGCGGGACGCGGAGGACTACTTCACCCTCTGGCTCCACCAGATGAAGATTCCGCTGGCGGCGCTGGACCTGCTGGCCCAGTCCGAGCCGCCCATCGACCGCACGCTCATGCGGCAGGAGCTGCTCAAGGCCCGGCAGTACGCGGACATGGCCCTGACCTGGCAGCGCCTGGGCAGCATGGAGCACGACCTGCTTCTGGAGCAGGTGGAGGTCTACCCCCTGTGCTGCGCCTGCGTCCGGCAGCTGATGCCCCTGTTCCGCTGCGGGCAGATCGCGCTGGACATGGCCCCGTTCCCCGGCAGCGTGCTCACCGACCGGAAGTGGCTGTCGGTGGTGGTGACGCAGGTGCTGACCAACGCGCTGAAGTACACGCCCCGGGGCGGCACCATCACCCTGCGCATGGACACCCCCGGCCTCGTGACCATCCGGGACACGGGCATCGGCGTGCAGCCCCAGGACGTGCCCCGGGTGTTCGAGCGAGGCTTCACGGGCTGCGCGGGCCGCTCCCACGAGAAGAGCACCGGCATCGGCCTGTACCTCTGCCATGAGATCATGACGCGCCTGCGCCACCGCATCACGCTGGAGAGCACCCCCGGCGAGGGCACGCTGGTCACCCTCGACCTGCGGCGGGGCCGTCTGGACGACACGTAAATCACCCCGCCGTGCCCTTTATCAGGCGCGGCGGCTTTCGTTTTTTCCCCAAGGTGACAGAAATGTAAGCTACGCGCCCGAAATGTAAGCCAAAGCGATGGCACCGCCCGCCGTTTTCCTGTATGCTTGTACCCGTACCAAACATCCGGAAAGGGGAGATCGACATGGGAACCATTCTGACCGTGACGGGTCTGCGCAAGACCTACACCACCCGGCTGGGCGCGCAGCAGGTGCACGCGCTGCGGGGCATCGACTTCACGGTGAACGAGGGGGAGTTCGCGGCGGTCATGGGCGAGAGCGGCAGCGGCAAGACCACGCTGCTGAACATTCTGGCGGCGCTGGACACCCCCACGGGCGGCACGGTGGCGCTGGACGGGCGCGACCTGGCAGCGGTGAAGGAGAAGGAGCGGGCGGCGTTCCGGCGGGATCATCTGGGCTTCGTGTTTCAGGACTTCAACCTGCTGGACACCTTCACGGTGCGGGACAACATCCTGCTGCCGCTGGTGCTGCAGGACAGGCCGGTGAAGGAGATGGAGGCGCGGCTTTCGCCGCTGGTGGAGCGGCTGGGGCTTCAGGGGCTGGAGCGGAAGTACCCCTGGGAGATCTCCGGCGGACAGAAGCAGCGCACCTGCGTGGCCCGGGCGCTGATCACGGAGCCCCGGCTGCTGCTGGCGGACGAGCCCACCGGCGCGCTGGACAGCAAGGCATCCTCGGCGCTGATGGGGCTGTTCGGGGACATCAACCGGCGGGGCCAGACCATCATCATGGTCACCCACTCCGCGCAGGCCGCCAGCTACGCCGGGCGGGTGCTGTTCATCAAGGACGGGCGGGTGTACCACCAGCTCTACCGGGGCGCGGAGACCCAGGACGCCTTCCGGGGCCGCATCATGGAGGCCATGACGGTCATGTGCAGCGGCCCGGAGGAGGCCGAGATCGAGATCGGCGGTGAGCGGGCATGAGAAAGGCGCTCTACCTGCGGCTTGCCATCCGGAACGTGTGGCGCACCCGGCAGAGCTGGGGGCCGTTCCTGCTGGCCTCCTCGCTCCTGACCTTCGCGCTCTACTCCCTGGCGATGCTGGCGCTCTCGCCCCAGTTCTCCAAGAACATGGGCGCCACGGGCAACGCCATGACCCAGATTCTGCTGATGCTGGGGCTGGTGGTGGTCGGCTGCTTCACGGTGCTGTTCATGCTCTACGCCGACGGCTTCCTGATCCGGCGGCGCAAGCGGGAGCTGGGGCTGTACGCGGTGCTGGGCATGGAGCGGCGGCACATTCTGCGGGTGCAGCTGTGGGAGATCGCGCAGGCCTACGGCGTGACGCTGCTGTTCGGGCTGGGGCTGGGCATGCTGCTGGCGCGGCTGATGTTCCTGCTGCTCCGGTGGCTGACGAAGCTGGAGATCACCGTGACCGGCGCGCCCAATCCTCAGGCGCTGGGGCTGGTGGCGGGCATGATGGGCGTGATGTTCCTGCTGCTCCTTCTCCGGCACGCGGTGGCGGTGATGCGGGTGAACCCCATCGCGCTGCTTCGGGCCGACGAGCAGGGCGAGCGGGAGCCCCGGGCCCGGTGGCTGCTGGCGCTGGTGGGGGCCGCGATGCTGGCGGCGGGCTACTGGATCGCCCTGACCGTCGGTGACCCGGCGACGGCGCTGATTCTGTTCTTCGTGGCGGTGCTGCTGGTCATCTTCGGCACCTACCTGCTGTTCCTGACCACCTCCATCGCGGTGCTGAAGGCCATGAAGATGCGCAAGTCGTTCTACTACCGGTCGAAGCACTTCGTCACCGTCTCCGGCATGCTCTACCGGATGAAGGCCAACGCGGCGGGTCTGGCGTCCATCGCCATCCTGACCACCATGGCGATGGTGACCATCGGCACCACCAGCGCCCTGTATCTGGGCACGGAGCGGACGCTGGACAGGATGTACCCGCAGGACAACTACTTCTCCTTCCGCGTCCCCTCGGAGCAGGCGGCGGCGAAGGAGGCGCTCCTCAAGTGGAGCGAGGAGAGCGGCGTGCCCCTGACCAACGTGCGCACCTACCGCCTGCGGGATGCCAGCGCGCTGCTGACCCGGGACGGGCATCTGGAGCCCTACGGCGAGACGGCCTCCACCATGAGCGTGGACCACCTGCACCGGAGCGGCTGGAGCCTGCTGGGCCTGACCGCCGTGGCGCTGGAGGACTACAATGCCATCGAGGGCACCACCCTGACCCTCGCTCCCCGGGAGCTGGGCTGGGTCGGCACCGCCGCGCCGGACACGCTGGTGATTCGCGGTGAAACCTGGACGCTGCGCCCCCTCGACCCGCCCGAGGTGCAGCTGAGCAACGGCAACATCGACTACCTGAACGGCGAGGCGCTGCTGGTGTTCCCCACCTGGGCGGACGTGGAGGCCTTCGCGGACTACACCCGGAACATCTACGAGCAGCCCCCGGCGGAGCCCCGCCTTCACTACCTGCTGCGCTGGGACTGGGCCGGCGGCACCGAGGCGGAGCAGCTCCGCTGGGAGGATGAGGCCCGGGGTGCCATCCTGAACGTCCCCACCGAGCACGGCTACAGCTACGGGCAGAAGGTGTCCACCCGCGCCGAGTACTACGGCATGTACGGCGCGCTGGTGTTCATCGGCATCTTCCTGGGGCTGGTGTTCCTGATGGGCACGCTGCTCATCATCTACTTCAAGCAGCTCTCCGAGGGCTATCAGGATCACGACCGCTACATCATCCTGCAGAAGGTGGGCATGAGCCGGCAGGAGGTGCGCCGCACGGTGCGAAGGCAGATCCTGATGGTGTTCCTGGCGCCGCTGCTGGTGGCGCTGTGCCACGTGGGCGGCTCCCTGCACATGATCGTGCTGATGCTGCGGATGTTCGGGCTGGTGGACGCGTCGTTCATCTCCGTGTGCGCCCTGGGCGCGGCGGGGCTGGTGGCGGCGGCGTACCTGGTGTTCTACTGGTGCACCGCCCGCACCTACTACCGGCTGGTGCAGTTCACCACCGCCTCGGAGCCCGCGTGACGGCTCCCGGGTCGGCCCTCCCGACCGGGGGGTGCCGGCCCCGCCCGGGGTCTCGATAAATTTTTTTGCAAACCTCTTGCATTTTTATGCAGAATGGTGTATGATACACCTCGTTCCCCGGATATGAATCAAGAAAGCAAGCAAGGAGCGAGAAGAACCATGGCAAAGATGCGTGTGCTGCTGGCCTACTCCGGCGGTCTGGATACCTCGATTATCGTCCCGTGGCTGAAGGAGAACTACGACTGCGACGTGGTCTGCGTGGCGGGCGACGTGGGACAGGGCGAGGAGCTGGAGCCCCTGCACGAGAAGGCGAAGAAGTGCGGCGCCGAGAAGCTGTATATTGAGGATCTGCGGAAGGAGTTCGTCGAGGACTTCATCTGGCCCACCCTGCAGGCGGGCGCGGTGTACGAGGGCAAGTACCTGTTGGGCACCTCCTTCGCCCGTCCGCTGATCGCCAAGCGCCTGGTGGAGATCGCCCACAAGGAGAACTGCACCGCCATCTGCCACGGCTGCACGGGCAAGGGCAACGATCAGGTGCGCTTCGAGCTGACCATCAAGGCCTTTGACCCCAATATGAAGATCATCGCGCCCTGGCGCATCTGGGACATCAAGACGAGGGAGCAGGAGATCGAGTACGCCGAGGCACGGAACATCCCGGTGCCGGTGAAGAAGGACCGGCCCTACTCCATGGACCGCAACATCTGGCACATCAGCCACGAGGGCGCTGACCTGGAGAACCCCGCCAACGAGCCGCCGGCGGATCTGCTGCTGACCATGGTGCGCCCCGAGGACGCGCCCGACAAGCCCGAGTACTGCACCATCGACTTTGAGAAGGGCGTGCCCGTGGCCATCAACGGCGAGAAGCTGGACGCGGTGGCCCTGCTGGAGAAGGCCAACGAGATCGCCGCCCGCAACGGCGTGGGCGTGGCTGACCTGGTGGAGAACCGGCTGGTGGGCATGAAGAGCCGCGGCGTGTACGAGACCCCCGGCGGCACCATGCTCTACGAGGCGCACCACATCCTGGAGGAGATCACCCTTGACCGCCAGACCAGCCACTACAAGGAGCTGGTCGCCAGCAAGTTTGCCGAGCTGGTGTACGACGGCATGTGGTACACCCCCCTGCGCGAGGCCCTGAGCGCCTTCGTGACCAGCACCCAGCAGGCCGTGAACGGCACCGTGAAGGTGAAGCTGTACAAGGGCAACTGCATGAACGCGGGCGTCACCAGCCCCAACAGCCTCTATCTGGAGGAGATCGCCACCTTCGGCGACAGCAAGGATCTGTACAGCCACAAGGATTCCGAGGGCTTCATCAACCTGCTGGGCCTGCCCCTGAAGGTCAAGGCCATGGTGGACGCGAAGAACAAATAAGGGATGATCGCCGCGGCGGGCCGGAGAGGCTCCGCCGCGGCTTTTCTGTGATTTCACATCAAATTCTCATCCATCTTTCGCTTGTTTTGCACCCCAGTCTGTGATATGATGATAGGGCAGGAATCGCGATGCGCTTTTGGGCCCGCAGCGGATGCTTTGGAGCGTCCCCGCGCGGTTTTCCGCCCCCGGGCCTTGCGGAAGGGCGCGCGCTGCGCTATGATGATACCCGCGCCGCATTCCCGGCGCCACAGATAAGGAGCAGCCATGAGCAAGAAGAAAAAGACCGGCGGCAAGGGCCGCAACAAAGGCATCATCTCCGGCGGTATCGCCGCCGTCATCCTCGCGTCCATCTTCCACCCCTTCCGGATTTTCGACATCGCGCTGGTGGGCGCCTTCGCGTTTCTGGTGGGCAAGGTGGTGTCCATCATGGCGAGCGGGCTCGACCTGACCACCCACAACAAGCAGGATCAGCCCATGAAGGAGCTGGAGAGCATCCCGCAGTCCGGGGACGAGGGCGCGGACAGCGTCATCGCCAAGGGCCAGGAGATGCTCCGGCAGATCCGCGCCGCCAACGACGCCATCCCCGACCCCACGCTCTCCCGGCAGATGTTTGAGCTGGAGCGGCTCTGCGTGCAGATCTTCAAGACCGTGTCGGAGACCCCCGCCAAGGCCCCGCAGATTCGCAAGTTCATGAACTACTACCTGCCCACCACCCTGAAGATGCTGAGCAGCTACCGCACCATGCAGGAGCGGGGCGTGTCCCGCGCCGAGCTCAGCGAGGCCCACAAGACCCTCGTGCGCGGCATGGACATGGTGCTCACCGCCTGCCAGAAGCAGCTGGATGGCCTGTTCAAGTCCGAGATGCTGGACGTGTCCACGGACATCGACGTGCTGGAGCAGATGCTCCGCCGGGATGGCCTCACCGACGATCCCCTCGCCGAGGCCGCCCGTCAGGCCCAGGCCGCGCAGGCTGCGCAGCCCGCGCCCGTTCAGGCCGCGCCCGTTCAGTCCCGGCCCGCGCCGGAGCCCGAGCGGGAGCCCGTGCCCCAGATCAAATCCACGGCCCGCACCGCCGCCTCCGCCCAGATGGGCACCGGGGCTGTGCC
>JAEDKS010000116.1 GCA_016295665.1 Clostridia bacterium | reverse complement strand
ACAACGCCTTCGTGGACGCGCTGCTCTCGGCGGAGACCGCCGAGGTGCACGGCTTCGAGGAAACGAAGGTGTTCGAGGGCTGCATGCCGGTGGAGTCCATGGCCCGGCGCGGGCGCATGGTGCTCGCCTTCGGCCCCATGAAGCCCGTAGGGCTGGTGGATCCCCGCACGGGGAAGGAGGCCTTCGCCGTGGTGCAGCTGCGGCAGGACAACGCCGATGGCACGCTGTACAACCTGGTGGGCTTCCAGACCCGGCTGAAGTGGCCCGAGCAGAAGCGGGTGTTCGGCATGATTCCCGGCCTGGAGAACGCCGCCTTCGCCCGCTACGGCGTCATGCACCGCAACACCTTCCTGCATTCCCCGGGCTTCCTGAGCGCCCATTTCTCCATGCTGTCCCGTCCGCTGACCTACTTCGCGGGCCAGATGACCGGCGTGGAGGGCTATGTGGAGAGCGCTGCCAGCGGCCTGTTGGCGGGCATGAGCCTGGGCCATGAGCTGCGGGGGCTGGGCGCGGTGGAGCTGCCGGGCATCACGGCGCTGGGGGCCATGGGCCGCTACGTGTCCACCCCCAACCGGGACTTCCAGCCCATGAACTGCACCTTTGGCCTGCTGGATGGGCTGGTGGTGGACAAGCAGCACAAGAAGATCCGCAACAAGCAGCAGCGCTATGAGGTGATCTCGGAGCGTTCGCTGGCGTATCTGCGGAATTGGATCGCGGAAAACGACAAGTGAGCGCTTGTTCATCTGCAGTACACATCTTCTGTGGTACAATGGAGACGGCGCGGAGAAAGCGCCTGAGGAGACGGAGGTGTGTGCGGATGAAGCGGTTGCTGGCGGTGCTTCTGTGTTTGTGCCTGTGCCATGTGCGGCCCTGCGTCCGGGCGGAGGACGCGGCAGATGGGGCCCTGACCTGTGAGGCGGTCGTGGAGGCTCTGCGTGGCGACGACGCGGCCCTGGATGCGCTGTATGCGTACTTTACGGATGACATGGGCGCGGCGGTGCCCCGAAGCAGTCTGAGCGGGCTGTGGAGCCAGTTGGAGAGGAGCTGCGGCGCGTATGCGGGTATGCTGGAGGACGCGGCGGTAACGGAGAAGCCGCCCTATACCGTCCTGACCCGGACGGCGGCGATGGCGCGGCTGAACCTCACCGTGACGCTGGTGCTGGACGAAGCGGGGCGCGTCGCGGGACTGCAGTTCACCCCTTCGGCAAAGGCCGCGCAGCCTACGGCTCCGCCCCAGGACGGCATCTCCGTGGAGGAGGTGCAGGTGGGCGAAGCACCTTGGGTGCTGCCGGGCACGCTGACGGTACCGGCATCGGCGGAGCCCGTGCCGGCGGTGGTGCTGGTGCATGGCTCCGGCCCCAACGACCGGGACGAAACCGTGGGAGCCACGCATCTGTTCGCTGACCTGGCGGAGGCGCTGGGGGCGCAGGGCATCGCGGTGCTGCGCTACGACAAGCGCACCTTGGTCTATGGCGCCGAAATGGCCCAGTCCCCGGACTACGCTACCCTCACGGTGGAGGAGGAGACCATACAGGATGCCATCGCGGCGGCCCGCCTGCTGCAGGCGGATGACCGCATTGACAGCGACCGCATCTTCCTTCTGGGCCACAGCCTGGGCGCCATGCTGGCCCCGCGCATCGCCGCGGAGTCGGAGGGGATGTTCCGCGGCCTGATTCTGGCCTGCGGGACGGATCGCTCCCTGGCGGAAATCCTGCGGCGGCAGACCCTGGACGCCTGCACCGGCGCGGGCATGGACGGGGAGCAGCTGCAGGCGCTGGGCGCGGCCTTTGACGCGGAAATGGCGCTACTGTCGGGCTTGGATGCGGACGGTGCCGTGGAAGCTGGAACGACGCTGCTGACCCCCGCGTACTACTTCTGGGAGATGCAGCAGCATCCCGCACCGTCCGGGTACCTGACACAGCTGGCCCTGCCCACGCTGCTCATCGGCGGCGAGCGGGACTTTCAGGTCACGCCCCGGGAGGGCCGGGAGACCTGGGCGGAAGTGCTTGATCTGGAAAATACCCCCTGGCTTTCGGCGCTGTGGGCGGATGTGAACCACCTGCTGATGCGTCCGGAGGCCGGGGAGATGGCGGGCACGGCGGCGGAGTATCAGCTGCCCTGCACGCTGGACAAGGGCGTGGCGGACGCCGTCGCGGCCTTTATTCTGACAAACGGAGGAAACGATCAGTGAGCATCAGGTTTATGGGCACCACCATCTGTGCGGTGCACAAGGACGGCAAGACCGCCATCGCGGGCGATGGACAGGTCACCATGGGAGAGAACGTTGTGTTCAAGTCCACGGCGCGGAAGGTGCGCCGGCTCTATGACGGACAGGTGGTGGTCGGCTTCGCTGGCTCCGTGACCGACGCGTTCACCCTGTGCGAGAAGTTCGAGGAGAAGCTGCAGCAGTGCGGCGGCAACCTGGAGCGCGCGGCGGTGGCGGTGGCCCAGAGCTGGCGCGGTGACCAGGCCATGCGTCAGCTGGAATCGCTGATGATCGTGGCGGACAAGGACAATCTGCTGATGCTCTCGGGCACCGGCGAGGTCATGACCCCCGACGGCGGCGTGATCGCCATCGGCTCCGGCGGCAACTACGCGCTGGCGGCAGCCCGGGCGCTGGTGGACTGCACGGACATGACCGCCCATGACATCGCGGAGAAGGCGCTGAACATTGCCGCCGACATCTGCGTCTTTACGAACCACAACATCGTTGTGGAGGATGTGTGAGAGAGGTGAGCAGGATGGCAGAATTGACGCCCCGTGAGATTGTTCGTGAGCTTGACCGGTACATCATCGGTCAGTCGGAGGCCAAGAGAACCGTGGCCATTGCGCTGCGCAACCGCTATCGCCGCTCCCGGGTGGACGAGGCCATGCGCGATGAGATCAGCCCCAAGAACATCCTGATGATCGGCCCCACCGGCGTGGGCAAGACCGAGATTGCCCGCCGTCTGGCGAAGCTGGTCGGCGCGCCCTTCATCAAGGTGGAGGCCACCAAGTTCACCGAGGTGGGCTATGTGGGCCGCGATGTGGAGTCCATCATCCGCGATCTGGTGGAGAACGCCATCCGCATGGTGAAGGACGAGCACGAGAAGCAGGTGCTGCCCCGGGCGAAGGTACTGGCGGAGGATCGGCTGGTGACGCTGCTGACCTCGCCCCAGCAGAAGAAGCCCCAGTCCGGCGGGCTCTCGCTGGACTTCCTGCTGGGCAAAAAGCCCCAGGAGCCCACCCTGTCCGAGGACGAGCAGAAGGCGCTGACCGGCAAGCGGGAGGACATCCGCCAGCAGCTGATGCGCGGCGAGCTGGAGGAGCGCGAGCTGGAAATCGAGGTGGAGGAGGCCGCGCCGAGCCTGGAGGTGGGCGGCAGCTCCATCAGCCTCGGGGACATGATGGGCAACATGATGCCCAAGCGCACCAAGATGCGCCATGTGAAGGTGAAGGACGCCCGGAAGATTCTGGTGCAGGAGGAGTGCGACAAGCTGATTGACGAGGATGCGGTGCAGGAGGAGGCGCTCCGCCGCGCCGAGCAGAACGGCATCGTGTTCATTGACGAGATCGACAAGATCGCCGGGCACCGGGGCGGCAGCGGCCCGGACGTGAGCCGCGAGGGCGTGCAGCGGGACATCCTGCCCATCGTCGAGGGCTCCACGGTGAACACCAAGTACGGCCCGGTCAAGACGGACTACATGCTGTTCATCGCCGCGGGCGCGTTCCATGTGGCGAAGGTCAGCGACCTGATTCCGGAGCTGCAGGGCCGCTTCCCGGTGCATGTGAACCTGAAGAGCCTGACGAAGGAGGACTTCAAGCTGATCCTGACCCAGCCCGACAACGCCCTGACCCGTCAGTACCGGGCGCTGCTGGAGGTGGACAAGGTGCTGCTGACCTTCGAGGACTCCGCCATCGACGCCATCGCCGAGGCCGCCTGCGCCGCCAACGAGAGCAGCGAGGACATCGGTGCCCGTCGGCTGCACGCGGTGTTCGAGCAGCTGCTGGAGGACATCGCCTTCAACGCCGGCGACCCGGACATGCCCCCCTTCGAGCTGAAGATCAACGGCGACTACGTGCGCAGCCACCTGAGCGGCGAAAACGCCCCCACGGATCTGCGCAAGTATATCATCTGATCCTGTTTCCGGAAAAGCCACCTGCCCACGTGGGCGGTGGTCGCAGGACAGTCACAGCGGTTTGTTCTGCTGTGGCTGTTCTTGCGTTCCGGGCGTACGGGAACAAAAGACCTGCCAGCTGGCCACGACAGGAGAATTGACATGACGAAACGGAAAAGGTTTGTGACAATCGCGTTGACCATCATCGTGCTGCTTGTGGCGGTGATCGCTGCAATCTACATCAATCATCGGATTCACCTGCTTCAGGAAGCCAAGTATCTGGAGCCGCTTGGAACCATTGTACAGGTCGATGGAAATCGTATGAGTGTCTACACGGAGGGGGAAGGTGAAACAACGCTGGTGTTCATGTCAGGTGGGGGTACCAGTTCTCCCATTCTGGATTTCAAATCCCTCTATTCCCGTTTGAGTGATCAATACAGAATTGCGGTGGTAGAGAAATTCGGATATGGATTCAGCGATGTTGTTGATCGAAAGAGAGATATTGATGCGATTCTGGAAGATACAAGGGCCGCGCTGGAATTGGCAGGCTTACAGGCACCCTATGTTCTGTGTCCTCATTCAATGTCCGGTCTTGAAGCACTGTACTGGGCACAGAAATATCCCGATGAGGTGACGGCAATTATTGGGCTTGATATGTCAGTGCCTCCCTATTATGACGGCATGGAAATCAATCTGCCGCTTATGCGTGTTGCGAGTTTGGCGGCAGAAATCGGAGTAACACGATTGATTCCGGGCATTTCGGAAAGCGATGCAATTACACATGGTACGCTGACGGATGCAGAAAAGGAAATCTACAGGGCAGTATTCTATAGCCGCACCTCAACCGTGACGATGATCAACGAATGCGAAGCAGTGAAGGAGAATGCAAAAATCGTCCAGGATCTGGGGGTTCCGCAGGTTCCAATGTTGCTGTTTATTTCGGACGGCTCCGGCGGCACAGGGTTTGACAAAGAAACATGGCGCAGGATACCGAAGGAGTATATTGCCCAAGCGGATAACGCAAGGTATATAGAATTGGATTGTCCGCATTATGTTCACGACTATGAATATGAAAGCATCAGCGATTATATCATTCGGTTTCTGTCGAACCAATAAAACGCTCCGGGCGTCATCAGGCGCCCGGAGCGTTGTCTGTCAAGGGAGAAAAGTGTCCTTCCGCACGGTCAACAGGAGGGCCGTGTGCCGGTCAGCGCCTCGACCACGGCAGGGAAGCGCCACCGGAGCGCCCGGCGATCCAGAAGCCCCATGCCCCGGTAGGGCTCGCGATCCCTGCCGCCGTTGTCCCACCAGATGTAGGGCATGGCATGGGCGCTCAGCTGCGATGCCAGATAGCGGGCCCAGGAGGCCTGCTCGGGCTCGTTGTCCTTGTGGGCGGCGGCGAATTCGCCCACGACCACCGGCACGCCGTGTGCAAGGAACTTGTCCTCCATGCGGGCGATCATGTCCTGCAGCATGGCCTCGCCGCCCAGCTCCCGCCAGGTGACGGCGGTGTACTTGCCGCGCTCCTCGGGAAAGCAGAAGTCGATGGGGGAGTAGTAGTGCACCTGCGCCATCAGGCAGCCCGTGGCGGTGTCCCGGGGCATGCGGAAGCCCTCCATGGCCTCGGGCTCATGGGCGCCGGCGTAGGCGTTGATCATCAGCACCCGGTCCGCGTTGTTGCCGCCGGTTTGGCGCACGGTGTCCACGAAGTCCTGCTGATAGCGGTTGACCACCTCCGTGCAGTTGACGCCCGGGCACTGCCAGTGGCCCTCGTCATCGAGAATCTCGTTGAGTCCCTCGAAGATCAGCCGGTCGTCCACGTCCCGGAAGCGCTCCGCGATCTGCTGCCACAGGGCCCGGAACTTCTCCGCCGCACGCGCATAGCCCTCGGCAGAGGCGCGGAGCCAGCCGCTGACGCCGGTGTCGTGATGCACGTTCAGCACCACGATGAGCCCGGCATCCAGCCCCATCTCCACCACCTCTCGCACCCGCGCCATCCACGACGGATTGACTTGCCATCCGTTCGCATCGTCAATGTGCTGGTACCAGGTCACGGGCACACGGAGCGTCCGGAAGCCCGCAGCAGCCACCAGGTCGATCATCGCCCGGGTGGTGGTGGGATTGAACCAGGCATTCTCCAGACTGCGGGACTGCGCATCGGGCACATAGGGCCCCCGCCGCAGGTCGCAGGCGTCCAGGGTGTTGCCCAGATTCCAGCCCGCACCCATCCGGCGAGCCATCGACTGGGCCTTGGTGTATTGCTCCATGAAATCCGTCTCCCTTCCCGGTTTATGCGCCGCGTCCCTCGGTCATGATGCCCCAGCGGATGCCGAACCTGTCCACGAACACCACCCGGCAGGCGCTGTAGCGGGTGGCTTCCAGGGGATAGATGGTGGTGCTGCCCTCCCGGAGCACCTCGTAGGCCCGCTTCACGTCCTCCACGCGGTCGTACATGATGGTCAGGAAGTTGGTGTAGCAGGGCTGCAGCGGGATGTCCACGTGGTCGCTCATGATGATGCGCTGATCGCCCAGCGCCAGCTCCGCGTGGTAGACGTAGTCCAGCTGATCCTCCCGGAGCAGCGGCAGGTAGGCCGGGTCATTGGCCTCCCGGTAGGTGATGAGGCAGGTGATCTTTCCCAGGAAAGCCTTTTCATAGGTCTGGAGCGCCTCGCGACAGCGCCCGCTGAAGTTCAGGGTCGGTACGATCTGCATGGTGCTTCCCTCTCTCGTGACAATCTGGTTTTCCGGTCGTTCTCATGGAAATGATACCATGATTCCGGAGAAAAGTCAAAGGCGCTGCGGGATGGCAGCTGAGCTGCGGATACTCCTCCCTCGGCATGGAATACGTGATCCATCACCGTGTCACCGTCCCGTCTGCGTCCTCATCTGCTCCGTCCAGTGGGAACAGCGCCGCCTCGTAGTCCTTCACAACCCAGCGCAGGTTCTTCCGACCGCGCTGCTCCACCGTGTGCCCCTCCTGCTCCAGCCGCGCCTTCTGGGCCAGGGCGCCGCCGGGGTACTTCGGGTTCAGCTCGCCCCCGGCCTTCAGCGTGCGCCAGTAGGGCGTTTCGTCCCCGTCGCGCTGAAAGCTGGCCCAGGCTGCGATGGACACGAAGATGCCCGCGGTGATGGGCTCGGTGAAGTCCGCGCCGGATTGCCGGGCGAAGTGGGCCCGCAGTTCGTTCACGGTGGTGAGTTTGCCGAAGGGCACCCGGCGCATGGCCCGGTCATAGTCCATGGGCGGCGCGAAGTACATCCGGCTGCCGCCGTATTTTGCGATGCTGGCGGGGTCTGTGATGATCTGGTACTTCGGCATGTCCTTGCTGTCCCGCAGCATGGCGTTGAAGTCCTTCTGCTTCTCGTTTGCCATGGGTACACCTCCTGTCATCATGATAACAGACCCGGCCCCGGGATGCAATGAGGCGATTGGGCCAAGGCAAACAAAATTTTCGCACTCCTCCGCGCGGCGCACGGAAAAGGGACTCCGCCCTTCGGCGAAGCCCCGGGAA
>JAEDKS010000115.1 GCA_016295665.1 Clostridia bacterium | reverse complement strand
TTCCTGGGCGACTTCCAGCCGGTGTCCATCAAGATGGCGAAGGAGCAGAACCTGTCGCTGAACCCCATCAAGATCAGCGGCGTGTGCGGCAGGCTGATGTGCTGCCTCAAGTACGAGCAGGACAACTACGAGCAGACCCGCAAGCGGATGCCCCGGGTGGGCAGGGAGATCGCCACGCCGGATGGCACGGGTGTGGTGGTGGATCTGAACGTCATCAAGGAGAGTGTTCGGGTTCGTATCTCCAAGGGCGACAGCAGCGAGATGAAGGACTTCACCATGGAGGAGCTGGAGCGCTTCCGTCAGGAGCATGCGCCCGCGCAGCCCGCTGAGGAAGCCCCCGCCCCTGCGGTCGCATCGGAGCCCGCCGCCGCAGCGGATGCCCCCGGGGAGAAGAAGCCGGAGCAGGGCCGTCAGCGGGAGGGCGGCGAGCGCAGCCGCCGTGAGCGCGGCCCCCGTGGCGGACGTGGCGGCGCACCGAAGGCGCAGCAGCCTGCACAGCCCGCCCCGCAGAAGCCCGCGCCCAAGCCTGCCCCCGCGCCGGAGAAGCCCGAGCCTGCCGCAGCCGGAAAGCAGCAGGCACACAAGAGCAGCAACGCCTGGCAGGACGCGCTGGAGCGCGCCATGCGCGCCGCACAGGGCGACGAAGCCGACGAGCGGATCACGCAGATTGAGGAGCTGGAGGAGATCGAGGTCGTCCTGGCGGATGAGCAGCAGCCCGAGGCGCCTGCAGCGCAGCCGGAGACCCCCGCGAAGCCCGAGCTTTCCGAGGTCACCGAGGCCCCTGTACAGTCCGAATCCGCAGCAGCAGCGCCCGAGGCCCCTGCGGAGCCGGCAGCCGCCGAGCCTGCTCCTGCGCAGCCGGAGACGCCCGGGGTGCCCGCAGAACCGAAGGCAGAAGCCGCGGACGCGGACGAATCTGTTTGACAATTTCCTGCCATATGCGGTAAATGCTTGCAAAATCCCACCGGGCATGCTATAATGAGCTATCACCCATGGATTGGATCATGCTTGGGGAAGGAGGTGAAAAGAGATGGCCTATACGATCACCGATGCCTGCATCAAGTGCGGCGCCTGCGCTGCCGGCTGCCCCATGGATGCGATCACCGAGGGTGCGGAGAAGTACGTCATCGACCCTGAGAAGTGCATTGACTGCGGTGCCTGCGCTTCCGTCTGCCCCATGGACGCTCCCAAAGCCGAGTAATGGCAAAGCGCCTTGACGAGAGTCGGGGCGTTTTTCTTCGCTCACACCGGTGTGCCTGCCCCGGATGCTCCCGAGAAGCGGGTCTGCCGTTACCAAAGACAGGAGGAAACGATGCGCTGGCTGTTTCAGAACCGGAAAAAGGAGCTGCTGATGCTCCTTTTCTGGCCGATTTATCTCTTTTTCTTTGTTTTTCTGGAGCGCTTCAAGACCATGGCCTACTATACGCCCGTGCGCTGTGCGCTCGATGATCTGATTCCGTTCTGTGAATACTTTCTTCCGGCCTACTTTGCCTGGTTTGTGTTCATGGCGGGTGTGCACCTGTACACCATCTTCCGCGCGCCCGGCGCGTACCGGAAAATGCTGCAGTTCTTCTGCGTCACCTTCGGTCTGACCACCGTCATCTATTTCCTCTGGCCCACGTGTCAGGAGCTGCGCCCCGAGACCTTTCCGCGCAGCAACCTGATGACGACCATCGTGGGCTGGCTTTACCTGCTGGATACGCCCACCAATGTCTGCCCGTCGCTCCATGTGATCGGCTCCGTGGCAGCGCTGCTTGGCGCCTGGTGGGCCAACGGGCTGAACAGACCGCTGCCCCGGGCGCTGCTGACCATCCTGACGGTGCTCATCAGCCTGTCCACCGTGTTCCTGAAGCAGCATTCGGCGGTGGACGTGTTCGCGGCGCTGCCGGTCTGTGCCATTGGCTATCTGGCGGTCTATGGCCTGCCCTGGCAGAAACGGCGCAAGCCCGCCGATCCGGTGGACGCGTGAGCGCTCAGTCATCCATCAGCTCCACCAGTACGCTGTTCTGAATGTCCATGCCGCGTCTTGTGAGGAACCAGCGCCCGTCGGCGTATTCCAGCAGGCCGCGGCTTTTCAGCGCCTGCAGACGGGACCCGTAGCAGGCCGCCAGAGAGACGCCGTGCAGGGCAAGGAACGCGGATTCCGACACGCCCTCTGTGGTGCGGAGCCCCAGCATCATGGTTTCAAACCGCGCCTCCGTCCGCGTGACAGGCTCCGTTTCCCGCTGTGTCCACGCGTTGTCCCTGACCATGGACAGATACGCCGGGATGCTCCGGGGATTGGTCTGCCGCTGATAGGCCACATCCGCCGTTTCTGCGAGCAGCATGGAGGCGGCGGAGGCGCCAAGACCGAGATACGGCACCTGACGCCAGTACCCGAGGTTGTGCCGGCAGGCATAGCCGGGCTTCGCGAAGTTGCTGATCTCGTACTGCCGGTACCCCTGCTCCTGAAGGAGTGTCAGGCAGTCATCGTACATCAGACGCTCCTCCTCCTCGTCGGGGAGCGTCAGCTGACCGTCCTGCAGCATGGCTGACAGCTGCGTGCCCTCCTCGGGAATCAGGCCGTAGCAGCTGAGATGCTGCGGCTCCAGGCTGAGCGCCGCCTCCAGGGACGCGCGCCACATCGCCCGGCTCTGTCCGGGCAGCCCGAACATCAGATCCAGGCTGATGTTTTGCAGCCCGCATGCCCGGGCCAGCGAGACGGATTGCTGCACCTGATCAAAATCATGGATGCGTCCCAGCGTCCGGAGCAATGAAGGCTGCAGGGCCTGCATGCCCAGCGACAGCCGGTTGATGCCGTGCGCTGCCGCCGTCTCGAGCCAGGGGCGCGTCAATGTACTGGGATTGGCCTCGGTGGTGAACTCCGCGCCGGGCTTCAGCGGGAAAAGCCGAAGCAGCCCCTCCAGCAGCTGATCAAGCAGCGCGGCAGGCAGCACGGACGGCGTCCCGCCGCCAAGGAACACGGTATCCACGGCGGGGTTGCCGAGCGCGTCAGCCCGCGCCTTCCCCTCGCGGAGCACGGCATCGACGTATTCGCCCATCCGTTCCTCCTGTCCGGCCCATGAGGCGAAGTCGCAGTACAGGCACTTGCTGCGGCAGAAGGGGAGATGTACATACAGTTCGGTCATGGCGGCCTCCGATCAAAAAGCGCTTGTAATTTCCTGCCGCATCCGCTATACTATTGAAAACGGCTCGTACAGGAGGAATGACGGCATGGAAGCGATTGTGGCCTTTCTGGAGAATACGGTGGTGCACAACCTCGCCGGCTTTGGCATCGCGCTGGCGGAGCTGTGCGGCATCATGGTGCTGCTGATTACCGTGATTCAGGGTGTGGTGCGCTATTTCCGGCATGATCCGCATATCCGGCTCGAACTGGCAAAGGGCATCGCGCTGGCGCTGGAGTTCAAGCTGGGCGGCGAGGTGCTGCGCACGGTGCAGGCCCGGGACTGGAACGAAATCGGCATTCTGGGGGCCATCATCGTGCTGCGCGCCATGCTGACGCTGCTGCTCCACTGGGAGATCGGCGTGGAGGAAAAAAAGCCGGAGGAGGAACGCATGGTTCGTCATCCGGTCTTGCCGAAAAAGAACGGGAACGCCTGATTTTATCGGGCGGCATCATCCTTCATCAGGGCCAGGTTGACGATGGTCAGCCCCTTTTTGCAGGCGTAGGCCGCGGTGGACATGGTGCCGCCCTTTGGTTTGTCCAGATAGCAGATGCAAAGGCTCGAACGATCCACCATGTGGCGGTTGCGAACCATCATGCAGCCGTCGTAGTAGATCTGGGACAACACCCGCACCTCATCGCTCTGCACGATCAGGTGGGCATAGCGCTGCTCGTCCCGCTCGGGCCAATGGCACACCTGATGGGCGCAGGGCAGCACCATGACCAGAAGCACGTCCGGATGGCGCTGACGAAGCCGCAGCACCCGCTCGCCCGCCAGCTGATCGAAGCCCAGGGCACCGCCGCACAGAAAGCGGCGGTACCCCTGCTGATAGAGCAGCTCCAGCTGCCCGTCAAGCCGCGCAGCTATGCGCTCCGGCGGTTCGTCCAGCGACCGGTGTCCGGTGAAGCAGGCCGTGATGCGGCACAGCTCCTGCGGGTCGTGCCAGGAGGTCAGCTGTCCATTTTGAGCACCGCAAGGAACGCTTCGCTGGGCACCTGAACTGTACCAAACTGTCTCATGCGCTTCTTGCCTTCCTTCTGCTTCTCCAGCAGCTTTTTCTTTCGGGTAATATCGCCGCCGTAGCACTTAGCCAGCACATCCTTTCGCATGGCCTTTACCGTCTCGCGGGCAATAACCTTGCCGCCGATAGCAGCCTGAATCGGAATTTCAAACTGCTGCCGCGGGATGACGTCCTTGAGCTTCTCGCACATGTTGCGGCCCCGGGGGTAGGCCTTGTCCCGATGCACGATCATGGAGAAGGCATCGCAGATGTCACCGTTGAGCAGAATGTCCAGCTTGACCAGATCGCTCTCGCGGTAGTCCAGCAGCTCGTAATCGAAGGAGGCGTAGCCCCGGCTCCGGCTCTTGACCGCGTCGAAGAAGTCGAAGATGATCTCGTTGAGCGGCATCTCGTAGTTCAGCTTGATGCGGGTGCCCTCGTACTGCATGTCGATGAAGATGCCGCGCTTGTCCTGACACAGATCCATCAGCGTGCCCACGGAGTCCTGCGGCGTATAGATTTCAGCCTTGACGTAGGGCTCCTCCATGCTGGCGATCTCGCCCACGGGCGGCAGCATGGTGGGGTTGTCGATGGACACCCGCGTGCCGTCGGTCTTGTTCACATGGTAGATGACGCCGGGGGTGGTGGTGACCAGATTCAGGTCAAACTCGCGCTCCAGGCGCGCCGTGATCACGTCCATGTGCAGCAGCCCCAGGAAGCCGCAGCGGAAGCCGTAGCCCAGCGCCACGGAGGTCTCCGGCTCAAAGGTCAGGGAGGCGTCGTTCATCCGCAGCTTGTCCAGCGCGTCCTTCAGCGCGGGATAGTCCGCGCCGTCCGCCGGATAGATGCCGCAGTACACCATGGGCGTGACCTGCTTGTAGCCGGGCAGGGGAGCATCCGCCATGCGGGCCGCGTCGGTGATGGTGTCACCGACCCGGGTGTCACGCACATCCTTGATGGAGGCGGACACATAGCCCACATCACCGGGACGCAGCGCGTCGCAGGGCTGATAGCCGGGGGCAAAGGTGCCCACCTCGACCACGTCGAACTCGCCGCCGGTGGCCATCAGGTGCATCCGCATGCCGGGCCTCAGCGTGCCCTCCTTCACGCGGACGAAGCAGATGGCGCCCTTGTAGTTGTCATAGAAGGCATCGAAGATCAGCGCCTGAAGCGGCGCCTCCTCGTTGCCGGAGGGCGCCGGAACGTGCTGCACGATGGCCTCCAGCACATCCTGAATGTTCAGACCGGTCTTGGCGGAGATGCAGGGCGCATAGGAGGCATCCAGCCCGATCACGTCCTCGATCTCCTGCCGCACCTGCTCGGGCTGCGCGGAGGGGAGGTCAATCTTGTTGATGACGGGAATGATCTCCAGGTCATGATCCAGCGCCATGTAGCAGTTTGCCAGTGTCTGGGCCTCGATGCCCTGCGTGGCGTCCACCACCAGCAGCGCGCCCTCGCAGGCCGCCAGCGCCCGGCTGACCTCATAGGTGAAGTCCACGTGGCCGGGGGTGTCGATCAGATTCAGCGTGTAGGTCTCGCCGTCCTTGGCGGTGTAGCGCATCCGCACCGCCTTGCTCTTGATGGTGATGCCGCGCTCCCGCTCCAGCTCCATGCTGTCCAGAATCTGTTCGACCATCTCACGATGCTCAAACACGCCCGTGGTCTCCAGCAGACGGTCAGCCAGCGTGGACTTGCCATGGTCGATGTGCGCGATAATGCAGAAGTTCCGGATATGGTTCAGCCGTTGATCCGCCATCCAATCATTCCTCCCGTTGTTATTCCTGATGTTTGTTTCCGTGCCTCCGGGCCCTGAGCTCCTGACGGCGGCGCTCGGTCTCCCGGCGCACCTCCGCTTCCTTTTCCGCCAGCTCAGCGCGGAACTGCTCGCGCTTTTCGTTGGCGGCGCGGCGAAGCGCCTCCCGGTCAGCCTTCAGCCGCTGAAGCAGCCGCGTATTGGCAAGGCGTGCGTGGGGATAGGCGTGCAGCAGACGCCGGGCGAGGGGAGAATCCTTTGCCAGCGCCGCGTGCACCGCCCGGGTGATCGCCTCGGTGCTGTCGCCCCGGACGTTTGATGCTGTGCTGCGAATCTTGCCCATCACGTTGGCGGATACGGCGGTGTCCGCCGCAAACAGCGCCAGCAGCCCGTAGCACAGCACATCGCGCACGGTGCCGTTCAGCTGCCCGTACAGCCCAAAGAAGAACGGCTTGGCGACATAGACCAGAAACAGTCCCAGCAGACCGAAGGGAATCAGCGTGTTGGCACAGACGCGTCCGTTGAGGTTGAAGCGGCGGGTGGAGTAATCCCACCAGCGGGCATGGAACAGCTTTTCCATCAGGTAGCTGGTGAGATACTCCAGGGTGCCGCAGAGCACCATCGCGAGGATGAACACGGCCCAGGGATCCTCCGCGTGACGCTCCAGCAACAGCGTGACGAGCACGGAGCCGAAGCCGTAAATCGGGCACACCGGGCCCAGCAGGAAGCCCCGGTTGACAAAGCGCCGGAACTGAATGAGCTTGCATACCACCTCCATCAGCCAGCCGAGGAAGGCGGTGGTGAAGAACAGCAGTATATAGGAAGATATCTCAACCGGCACAGGCATCCCGCTCCTTTGGTGGTTCAACGGACAGCATTCCGACCTGTCCTGCGTTATTTCCTGCTGCCCAGCTTGTTCTCCTTGCCCTGCAGCAGCCGACCGATGTTGGCATGGTGGCGGGCGATGCACATCACCGCGATGACCACCGTCCAGAGGATGATGAGCCAGTCGCCGCCCGCATAGAAGATGGACACGATCAGCGCGAACAGCGTCACCATGCACATGCTGCCCACGGACACATACCGCGTCAGCGCGATGATGGCGATGGTCACCACATCACAGATGGCCGCCGCCACGGGGAAGGTGCACAGCATGACACCCACGGTGGAGGACACGCCCTTGCCGCCCTTGAAGCCGAAGAACACGGGCCAGTTGTGCCCGATGATCGCCATGAGGCCTGCCAGCATGACACCGTAGAACTGCCCCGTCAGCAGCCAGCCAAACAGGCAGGCGAACTGCGCCTTGAACACATCCCCGAGGAACACGATGGCGCCCCGCTTCTTGCCCATGGTGCGCAGGGCGTTGGTCGCGCCGGTGGACTTGCTGCCCACCGTGTGAAGATCCGGGCCGCCGGAGAGCTTTGACACGATGATGCCGGTGGAAATGGAGCCGAGCAGGTAGGCGATAACCGCCGCGAGGATATAGCGCAGCACGAGCATATCAATTCTCCTTCTTCTTTTCCCGCAGGATGAACCGCACGGGAGTGCCCGTGAAGTCGAAGGTCTTGCGGAAGTAGTTCTCCAGGTAGCGCTGGTAGGCAAAGTGCATCAGCTTCTCATCGTTCACAAAGAAGATGAACGTGGGCGGGCAGACGCTCTGCTGGGTCACATAGTAGATCTTCAGCCGGCGACCGGACTGGGCCGGGGGCTGCAGGTCGGCGGTGGCATCGTTCAGCACATCGTTGAGCATGCCGGTGGGGATGCGCTTGCAGGCCTGG
>JAEDKS010000114.1 GCA_016295665.1 Clostridia bacterium | reverse complement strand
GAGCTGCCCAACTGCCGCATGCTATTACATCACCACGTCAATCCGGTCGCCGTCTGAGAGCATGGCGTCGGTGAGCACGTCGCCTGCCACCGCCTGACCGTTCACCCGCAGCTGCTGCACGCCGCTCTCGTGGTGGGCGCTGTTGTCCACCTCGATGTGCAGGCGCTTGCCACGGAAGGTCTTGTCCATGGTGAAGCCGTCCCATTCCGCCGGGATGCTGGGGGAAACCCGCAGTCCGTCGGGGGTGGGGCGCAGACCCAGAATGCCCTCCACACAGCCCACCATCACCGTGGAGGCCGTGCCGGTCAGCCAGTGCACATGGGCGCGTCCGGGCTGAGGCGTCTCGTGGCCCTCGATGAACTGGGTGTGGACATAGGGCTCCGCCTCGCGCAGCTCCGCCCGGTCGTTGTAGGCGGCGGGGCAGCCCTCCTTGAAGTACTGGAAGGCCCGTCCGCCGTGGCCCAGCAGCGCCTCCGCCAGAATCGCCCAGCCCTGAGGCTGGCAGAAGATGCCGCCGTTCTCCTTGGTCGTGGGGTTGAACAGCAGCATGGCGGCACCGTCAAAGGCGTGCTCCCGGTAGCAGGGGGTCATCAGCTCCAGACCGAAGGGCGTGTTGAGCTGCTCATTGGCGGTCTGCATGGCGGCCTCCGCCTGCTCGCGGGTGGCGCAGCCGGAGATGACGCTCCAGCTCTGCGGATTCAGCCACATGCTGGCCTCGGGGTCGTTCTTGCTGCCGATGACCTGACCGTCCTCCCGGTAGCCGCGCAGGAAGCGGTCGTCCTCCCAGAAGTAGCGGTTGATGAGATCATGCTGCTCCTGCTTCTTCTGACGCAGCCAGGCGCGGTATTCCTCGTTCTCGGGCTTTTCGGGCAGCAGCTCGTCCAGCTCCCGCAGGGCCATGTACAGCTGGAAGGCCACAAAGCTGCTCTCGCCCTGAGCGCCCAGCTTCAGGCAGTCGTTCCAGTCCGCGTGGAGACCGGCGGGCATGCCGTGATTGCCCAGATGGTTCATGGTGAAGTCGATGGCCCGCTTGAGATGATCCAGCACCGTGCCCTCGCCGTGGGTGGCGTAGGGGATGACCTCGTCCAGATAGCCCACGTCGCCGGTCTCGGCGATGTACTTGTACACCGTGGGGAACAGCCACAGCGCGTCGTCGGCGCGGTAGTGGGGGTGGCCCGTCTCGCGGACATAGCTCTCGTCCTCGGGGCTGTCCTCGTGACCGGGGTTGTGGCTGTACTTCACCAGCGGCAGGGCGCCGCCGTGATGCACCTGGGCGCTGAGCATGAAGCTGATGCGCTCCTTCGCCATCTGCGGGTCGAGGTGGATGATGCCCTGAATATCCTGCACCGTATCGCGGTAGCCGTAGCCGTTGCGCTCGCCGCAGTAGATGAGGCTCGCGGCGCGGCTCCACACGAAGGTGGTGAAGCACTGGAAGGCATTCCAGGTGTTGACCATGGTGTTGAAGTCGCTGTCGGGGGTGTGCACGTCCAGGTTGCTCAGCTTGCTGTGCCAGTAGGCGATGAGGGTCTTGAGCTCCGCGTCCACGGTCTCCTTGACCTGCTGGTAGCGATCCATCAGCTGCCGGGCCTCGGTCTCGCCCTTCTGGGCCAGCACGAAGGCGATGGTGCGGCTCTCGCCGGGCTGCAGGGTCAGCTGGCAGTGCAGGGCGCCGCAGGGGTTGCCGTTGAAGTTGAGGGAGTTGCCCAGGTCGCCCGCAGCCACCGCCACCGGCGCGTTGAAGCGCTCGTAGCCCAGGAAACGATCCCGGCGGCCGGTGTAGCTCTTGACGGGGGCGCCCGCCAGGCCGAAGAAGCGCTCGGAGCCGTTCTCGCCGTTGGGCTTCACGTGGCAGAACTGGTTGATGCGCTCCAGAATGTGATCCTGATGGAACTCGGTGACGGTGATGAACTGGGTGTACTGCATGTTCACCAGATCCTGGGTGTAGAAGGACTCGGTGGTGAACTCGCAGTAGCCAAAGGCGGAGATGGTGCGGGGACGGTCGCTGCGGTTGGTCAGCTCCACGCGCCACACCTCATGGGTGGCGTCCAGGGGCACATAGTACAGCGTGCGGCTGGCGATGCCGCTGTACTCGCTCTCGATCTCGGTGTAGCTGGTGCCGTGGCGGCAGACGGTGTGATACTGCTCCAGCGGCTTCTGCACCGGACGCCAGGCCGCAGACCAGTAATCACCGGTCTCGTCGTCCCGCAGGTAGACATAGCGTCCGGGCTCGTCGAACTGGTTGAAGATGTAGCGCAGGATGCGCCCCGCCGCGCCGGACTTCACAAAGCTGTAGCCGCCGGCGTTCTGGGTCACAATGGCGCCGTATTCCGGAGAGCCCAGGTAGTTGGCCCAGGGCATCGGCGTACGCGGGTCGGTGATGACGTATTCCCGGGCCCGCTCATCGAAGTAGCCGTATTGCATCGCTTTTTCCTCCCTATGGTCAGGTGCACAGATTGTCCATGCTGGAAACGTTTGGCGTACCGTGATCATTGTAGCATACATTTCCGCTTTTTTCAACCGATTCAAACGTTTTCGCATGAGTTTCGGAGCCGTCCCGGCCCGGGTGTTGACAGGGGTGCGAAAAATATGCTATCATACCCTCACCCTGGCTTCAAGGAGAGTGGAACCATGGCCCCGTGTACGCTTTGTCCCCGTCAGTGCCGCGCCGAGCGCACCCCGGAGGGCGGCAACGGCTTCTGCCGTCTGCCCTCGACCATGCGGATTGCCCGCATCGCGCCCCACCTGTGGGAGGAGCCGCCCATCTCCGGCACCCGGGGCACCGGGGCGGTGTTCTTTTCGGGCTGCACGCTGCGCTGTGCCTACTGCCAGAACGCGGACATCAGCCACCGGAACGCCGGGCGTCCCTTCACGCCCCGGGAGCTGGCGGACAGCCTGCGGCGTCTGGTCGACGCGGGGATGCACACCATTTCCTTCATCACCGCCACGCCCTATGTGCCGCAGGTGCTGGAGGCGCTGTCGCTGTACCGTCCCCCGGTGCCGCTGGTGTGGAACACCTCGGGCTACGAGACCGTGGAGACCCTGCGCCTGCTGGACGGCGTCATCGACGTGTACCTCCCCGACCTGAAGCACCGCTCCGCCGCCATGGGGCAGCTGTGCGCGAAGGCCGCGGACTACTTCGACGTGACCACCCGCGCCATCACCGAGATGGTGCGCCAGACGGGACTGCCCCAATACGACGAGAGCGGCATCATGACCCGGGGCGTGCTGATTCGCCACCTGATTCTCCCCGGGCTGACCTCGGAGAGCTGCGCCCTGCTGGACTGGGTGCACGACAGCCTGCCCGCCGGGGTGCCGGTGAGTCTGATGCGGCAGTACCTGCCCTGCAACGACGTGTCCATCAAGGGGCTCGACCGGCGCATCACGCCCCGGGAGTACCACCGGGTCCGGGATCACATGATCGACCTGGGCCTGCCGGGCTTCCTGCAGGAGCCCGACTCCGCCTCCCGGGATTTCGTGCCGGTCTTTAACCAGCCCGAGAGCTTTCTGTAACATGGATTTCACATCCCCGTGCTATCCTGCGGAGGACAACGGGAGAAAGGATGAAAAGCATGCGCTATCAGGCCATTCTGTTTGATCTGGACGGCACGCTGCTGCCCATGGATCAGGATCATTTTGTGCAGTACTACTTCCGGGAGATGGGCAAGGTGCTCTGCCCGCTGGGCATCGAGCCCAAGGCGCTGACGGACGCCATCTGGGCAGGCACGAAGGCCATGGTGGTCAACGACGGTACCCGCCGGAACATGGAGGTGTTCTGGGACACCTTCGCCCGCCGCTCCGGGAAGGATCCCGCCGTGTTCCGTCCCGCCGCGGACGGCTTCTACAGCGATCAGTTCAACCTCGCCCGACCCGCCACCGGAGAGAATCCCCTGGCTGTCAAGGCCGTACAGCTGGCCCATGAGAAGGCGGACAGGGTGGTGCTGGCGACCAATCCGCTGTTCCCCATGACCGGGCAGATCACCCGCATGCGCTGGGTGGGGCTGTCCCCGGCAGACTTCGACCTGGTCACCTGCTACGAGAGCGACGGGTACTGCAAGCCCAATCCCGCCTACTACGTGGACATCTGCCGGCGCCTGTCCCTGGAGCCTGCCCGCTGCCTGATGATCGGCAACGATGAGGGCGAGGACATGATCCCCGCCGGCTCCCTGGGCATGGACACCTGCCTGGTGACCGACTGCCGCATCCCGTCCCGGGGGGAGCCCTGGCAGGGCCGGAGCCTTTCCTTCGCCGGGATGTGCGACTGGCTTGCCGGGCTGTAAGGCGCGCTCCCCCATCATCGCCTGTCCCGCCAGCCCCGCCGGCCCATCCGTGAAAAAGCCGCCCCTTCGGCAGTCCTGCTGCCGGAGGGGCGGTTTCACGGGGACAAATCAGCCCTGCTTCTGCTTATGCTTGGGGTTCTCGCAGATAACCATGACCTTGCCCTTACGCTTGATGATCTTGCACTTCTCGCAGATCGGCTTGACAGACGGCCTGACTTTCATGCTCGTTTCCTCCTTATGTCCTGTTCAGCCGCAAACCGGATGGTACCGGGGCACGGCGCACGAGCGACAAATGGCATTTGCCGCCCTCCGGGGCTGCGGGGCAGTCCCGGCGTTGGGGTGAACTCAGCTCTTGCTGCGCCAGGTGATTCGACCACGGGTCAAATCATAGGGCGAAAGCTCGATGGTGACTTTATCGCCGGGATAGATGCGGATGAAGTTCTGACGCATCTTGCCGGAGATGTGGGCCATGATTTGGTGACCGTTGGACAGCTCGACCCGGAACATGGCGTTCGGGAGGGCCTCAACGACCTTACCTTCCATTTCAATGACGTCGTCCTTGGACAAGTTCAGTCCTCCTTGCACAGCGGCTGGTCAATGCCAAGCCCATTTGCTTCCAGAAACTTGCGAATGGTCGCATCTTGCAGGCATTTCTGTTCGCGCAGCGCCTCCAGGTCGTCCATGCGCACAGGCTTTGGCTTCAGATGCTTGATTTTCTTTTTCTTGGGGTGCGCCAGCTTGCGGGTCAGGCCGTCCGCCATCATCACAAACTGGTCGTCCACCACCTGAAGAATCACGAAGCAGCGTCCGCAGTCGCGCCCCTGGGTGGAGCGGACGACGCGTCCGGTTTCGATGGGCAGACGCTCCATCACGCTTCCTCCTTCCAGACGAAGCCGGGAAGTGTCAGCAGCTCCGGAAGCCCGTCGCCGATCAGAACCGTATGCTCGTAGTGTGCCGCCAGGCTGTGGTCGCGGGTGCGGATGCCCCAGCCGTCGTCATCCTCGGTCACATGCCAGTCGCCCGCCGAGATCATCGGCTCAATGCAGATGGTCATGTTCCGGTGCAGGCGGGAGCCGCGCCCGGGCTGACCGAAGTTGTAGACGGCAGGATCCTCGTGCATCTCACGACCGATGCCATGACCGGTCAGGTCGCGCACGACGCCGTAGCCGTGGCTTTCCGCCAACTGCTGGCAGGCATAGCCCACATCGCCGAGGCGATTGCCGGCGACCGCCTGCCGGGCCGCCGCGAAGAAGCACTGTTCCGTCACGTCGATGAGCCGCTGGGCCTCGGGCGAAATCTCGCCCACGCCCACCGTGAAGGCGCTGTCCGCCTGCCAGCCATCCAGGCTGAGCGTGATGTCGATGGAGATGATCTGGCCCTCCTTCAGGACGATCTTGTCCGAGGGGATGCCGTGCACCACCATGTCATCCACGCTGGCACAGATGCTGGCGGGGTAGCCCTCGTAGCCCAGCTCCGTGGGGATGGCGTGATTCTTCCGAATGAGCTGCTCCGCGTACACATCCAGCGCGCCAGTGGTCACACCGGGCTTGATGGCCTCGCGGATCTTCTGTTCGATCTCGTAGAGCAGGGCGCCTGCCTTGCGCATCTTCTCGATCTGGTTGGGATTCTTCAGACTGATCATTGTTTGACTCCAAGGGTCTCCAGGATCGAATGATAGATCACGTCCATGTCCTGCGCGCCGTCAATGCGATGCAGCAGGCCCCGACCGGTGTAGAAATCCACCAGCGGCGCGGTCTGCTCATGGTACACATTCAGGCGGTTCAGCACGGTTTCGGCCTTGTCGTCCTCGCGCTGCACCAGCTCCTCGCCGCACGCATCGCAGGTGGTCTTGCCATTCAGCCTGGAAACATGGTAGGTCGCGCCGCACTTCAGGCACACGCGGCGACCGGACAGCCGGCTCACCAGGTGCTCGTCGTCCACAGCCAGCTCGATGACCGCGTCGATCCGGGCGATGCTCTCCAGCGCCTCCGCCTGGGGTACCGTGCGGGGGAAGCCGTCGAGGATGTAGCCCTGCTGGGCATCGGGCTGCGCCAGGCGATCCTTCACGATGTCGATGATGACCTCGTCGGGCACCAGCTTGCCGGCGTCGATGAAGGATTTTGCCTTGATACCGGTGGGCGTCTGCTCCTTGATGGCGCGGCGGAGGATGTCACCCGTAGAGATCTGCGGGATATTCAGCGCGGCGCAGATGCGCTGGGCCTGTGTGCCCTTGCCTGCACCTGGAGGTCCCAGAAAAATGATATTCATCTCTGTGTCGCTCCTTTCCAATCTCGATCAAAATCCTGCTTTTGTAACGCTCAACCATGCACCGGGGCCGTCAGGTCCCGGTGCATGGCGTTGGCTTGATTACATGAAGCCGCCCTTTTCCATATCCATCTCGATGCCGCGGATGCTCATCTCACCCTGGATGGTGCGCACGGTCTCGAGGGCCACGGACACCGCGATCAGGATGGAGGAGGCAGCGAAGGGCACAGAGGTGTTCAGGCCACGGGTCAGCAGGGAGGGAACCGCGCTCAGCACCGCCAGGAACAGAGCCGCGAACAGGTTCAGACGGTTCACGGTGTTCTGCAGGTACTGGTACACGTTCTTACCGCGCATGCCCGTAATGTTGGCACCCTGCATCTTCAGCTGCTCCGCCTGCTTGCGGGCATCGAAGGTGATGGAGGAATAGAAGAAGGTGAAGGCGATGATCAGCAGCGCGGTGATGAAGATGTACAGCGGGCTGCTGCTGTTCATGTGCTGGCTCCACCAGATGTACGCGCCGGAGGAGGTGCCGCCCACCAGCTGGATGATCGTTCCGGGGAACGCCATGAAGGAGTAGGCGAAGATCAGCGGCAGAACGCCCACGCTGACGACCTTCAGGGTCATGCGGGTGTTCTGACCACCGTACACGCGGCGGCCGCGGGTCTGCTTGGAGATGTTCAGCGGGATACGGCGCTCGCCCAGCTCCACGAAGGTCACCAGCACGGTCATGATGATGGCCATGGCCAGCACGATGACGGTGTTGATGAACGCGGAGGTGGTGGAAGCGGTGGTGAAGCCGCTCACGATGCCGTTGAACAGGTTGCTGATGATACCAACGAAGATCAGCAGGGACACGCCGTTGCCGATGCCCTTGTCGGTGATGCGCTCACCGATCCACATCGCCAGCGCGGTGCCGCCAGCCATGGAGATGCCGACCAGCACGTAGTTGAGCCAGCTGCTCTTGTCCACATAGCCCAGGCCAGCCACCAGGCCGATGGCCTGCAGGGCCGCCAGGCCCACGGTGACGTAGCGGGTGATGCGGGCGATCTTCTCACGGCCCTGACCGCTCTCATCGTTCTGCATCCGCTCCAGCGCCGGGATGGCGATGGTCAGCAGCTGCATGATAATGGAGGCGTTGATGTAGGGCGTGATGC
>JAEDKS010000113.1 GCA_016295665.1 Clostridia bacterium | reverse complement strand
TGCTGACGGCGGGAGCGACGGGGTACGCGCTGGTGACGGGACGGGCCGGAGAGGCTGCGGAGGCCCTGCTTGGGGCCGGTCGTGACGCGGTGATGATGCTGGTGACATTGATGGGGGCCATGACGCTCTGGGGCGGGCTTTTGGAGGTCATGCGGGAGAGTGGGGACGTGGCGCGGCTCGGGCGGGCGCTGCGGCGGGGGCTGGCCCCACTGTTCCCAAAGCTGCCAGACGGGTGCTGGGAGCCCATGTCGGTCAACCTGGCGGCGAACCTGCTGGGGCTGGGCAACGCGGCGACCCCCGCCGGCATTCAGGCCGCCCGGCGCCTGGAGCAGGAGGGCGGCGCGGGGAAGCGGGCGCTGGCGATGCTGCTGGCGCTGAATAATTCCAGTCTGCAGCTGATGCCCACCACGGTCATGACGCTGCGGGCGGCCCACGGGGCGGCGAACCCGGCGGACGTGTGGGGGGCCACGCTCCTGTCCTCCGGGGCGGCGACGGTGGCGGCGGCGGCGCTGATGGCGCTGGCCCTGCGCTTCGGCAGGGGGTGGGACGCGTGATGGCGGGGGCGGCGGTGCTCGGGGTGTGCCTGCTGGTGCTCCTGCGGGGCGCGTGGAAGGGCGCGGGGGTCTACAGCGCCTTCCTGCGGGGGGCCGGGGAGGGCATGCGCACCGCACTGGGGCTCCTGCCCGCCCTGTGCGCCATGCTGCTGATGCTCCGGCTGCTGGAGGCCTCCGGGCTCATGGGGGCGCTGGGGGCGCTGATTTCGCCCGCGCTGGGGCACGCCGGACTGCCTGCGGAGGTCGCGCCCATGCTGCTGCTGCGGCCCCTGAGCGGCTCCGGCAGCCTGGCGGCGCTGGAGCGGATCATCGACGGGTGCGGCGTGGACAGCCGGGCCGCCCGGGTCGCGGCGGTGCTCATGGGCTCCAGCGAGACCGTGTTCTACACGCTCACCGTCTATCTGGGGGCCACGAAGGGCATCCGGCGACTGCCGTGGGTGGTGGGGGTGTCGCTGGTGGCCTACGCGGTCGGGGCGCTGGTGGCGGGCTGGGCGGTGCCGTAGGGGCGCTTTTCGCCAAATTCCGCTGAAACACTTGCATGCCATGGGCGCATCATGTATAATAGATATGATAAGCACGCGTGCGGGTCACGCGGAAGGGAGCGTTTGGCATGCAGAACCAGCCTGACAGCCGGAGCGTTGCGCGGGCCGCCATTCAGCTGGCGATGACCGCCACCCGCGAGGAGGAGACCGCCCTGCGCGGCACCCTGGCGGAGGAGGGCATCCGCAGCGCTGCGGTGGACTACGGCGGCGAGTTTGTGCAGTCCGTGATGAAAATCGTCGAGCGGGCGGTGGTCGCCGCCAGGCGCGAGCACGTCATCGACGAGACCCACCACGAGGAGGGCGCCGTCGCCGGGGCCGCCCGGGAGGCCGTCAGTCAGGTGTCCGGGAAGGCGCTGGGCCTGTCCGTGGGCGGCAAGATCGGCGTGGCCCGGGGCGGGGAGCACGTGGCGGTGGCGGTGTTCTTCGGCATCGGGCTGGTGCACCTCAACGAGGTGTGCATCGGCATGGGCCACCGCGCCATCTGACCGGCACGGAGAGACAGAGGAAAGAATAGGGAGAGGAAGGCAGCGATATGCCATTGACGATTGCCATGGATGGCCCCGTGGGAGCGGGCAAATCAACGATTGCGGATGTGGTGGCCCGGCGGCTGGGCATCCTGCATCTGGACACCGGCGCCATGTACCGGGCCGTGGGGCTCAGCGCCCTGCGCCGGGGCGTCAGGATGGACGATGAGGCGGCGCTGACCGCGCTGTGCGAGGCGCTGCGGGTCACCGTGGCCTGCACCCCCGAGGGGCAGCACACCTTCGTGGACGGGGAGGACGTGACCGGTCTCATCCGCACGGAGGAGGTGTCCATGGCGACCTCCACGGTGTCGAAGGTGCCCGGGGTGCGCGCCGCCATGGTGCGGCTGCAGCGGCAGCTGGCCGCAGAGACCCCCATGCTGCTGGACGGGCGCGACATCGGCACCCGGGTGCTGCCCGACGCGCCGGTCAAGATCTACCTGACCGCCGACGCCCGGGAGCGGGCCCGTCGACGCTACGAGCAGCTGCGGGAAAAGGGCGCGGAGGCTGACTTCGAGCAGGTGCTTGCCGACCTGCGCCGCAGGGACGAGCAGGACATGAACCGCGCCGTTGACCCCCTGCGCCCCGCCGAGGACGCGGTCATCGTGGACACCACGGGGCTGACGTTTGAGGAGTCCGTGGAGAAAATACTGTCGGTGGTAAAGGAGCGCACAGAGCATGAGTGAGCAGAAGCAGGCGGCGGGGCAGGCGCCCGCGCCGGAGAAGCAAAGGAAGTCCCGCTGGTACGCGGCGGCCCGCGTGCTGGCGGCGGTGCTGTTCCACACGGTGGGGCCGGTCGCCTACGAGGGGCTGGAGAACCTGCCCCAGGACGGGCCCTGCATCCTCATCGGCAACCACCAGTCCTGGATGGACCCCGTCATCGTGGCGGCACCCATTAAAAAGAAGGAGGTCACCTTCCTGGGCAAGAAGGAGCTGGTGGGCAACCGGCTGGTGCACCATGTGCTGACCGACATGCACATGATTATCGTCGACCGGCACAATTCCGACATGGAGGCCATGCGCGCCTGCGTCCGGGCCCTGCGCGGCGGCGAGATCCTGGGCATCTTCCCCGAGGGAACCCGCCACCACGGGGGCACCATGGAGCAGCTGGAGAGCGGCGTGGGGCTCATCGCCCTGCGGAGCGGGGCCCCCGTGGTGCCCGTGTACATCGACGGCAAGTACCGGCTGTTCCACCGCAACCGCTGCGTGGTGGGGGCCCCCATCGACTACAGCGACCTGCGGGCGGAGGGCGTGAACCGGGACACCTGCCAGCGGCTGATGGAGCGCATCACCGGGGTCTACGCCGGGCTGCGGGACAGGGTCAAAGAAAAATAAAACTTTTTTCAACTTTTTTTCCGGAGCAGGCAGGAAAAACGGTTTTCGCGTAGAAAGATAAACAAACGGGAGCTTAGAGGGAGCTTAGAAGGTGCCCTTTGCATGACAGACCTGACGGTTTGTCACCGGGGCGAAAGGATGCTGACCATGCCGCTGGAGGTTGCTGCGCACGCGGGTTTCTGCATGGGGGTCAAGCGGGCCGTGGAGGCCGCCGTGAAGGCCGCCGCGGACGGCGTGCCCACCTGCTCCCTCGGGGAGCTGATCCACAACCCCCGCGTGGTGGAGGAGCTCACGCAGCTCGGCATTCCGCCCATCGCCTCCGTGACGGAGGCGGCGGGGAGACGGGTGCTCATCCGCAGCCACGGCGTGTCCCCCGAGGTGCTGGAGGCGCTGCGCGGGGCGGGCTGTGAGGTGCTCGACCTGACCTGCCCCTTCGTGGACAGGCTGCACCGCATTGTCGAGGAGTTCACCGCGGACGGTACCCCCGCCGTGCTCGTGGGCGAGCGCAATCACCCCGAGGTGCAGGGCACCGCGGGCTGGGCCCGGGGCCCCGTGCATGTGGTCGCCACGCCGGAGGAGGCTGAGGCGCTGCCCGACATGGAGCGGGCGCTGCTCTGCAGCCAGACCACCTTCCCCCCGGAGCGCTGGGAGGCCATCGCAAGGGTGCTGCGCAGGCGCGTCAGGAACCTGACCGAGCGCTGCACCATCTGCTCCGCCACCGAGACACGGCAGCGGGAGGCCCGCGAACTGGCGGCCCGCGCCGATGCCATGATCGTCGTCGGCGGCAGACAGAGCGCCAATACCCGGAAGCTCCACGCGGTCTGCAGCTCGCTGTGCCCGCGAACCATCCTCGTGGAAAGCGCGGCGGAGATTCCGCCTGCCTTTGCAAATATGGATTCCGAATACATAGGAATTACCGCCGGAGCCTCCACGCCCGACGGTTCACTTAAGGAGGTTGTCACCCATATGACCGAACAGAACATGACCCCTGTTACCCCCGAGGAGGAGAAGAACGATCTGATGGCCCAGATCGACGCGACCCTTGTCCGCATCCGCACCGGCCAGTCCGTGACCGGCACCGTGGTGCAGATCACCGACGATGAGGTCTGCGTGAACATCGGCTACAAGTCCGATGGCCTGATCAAGCGCAGCGATCTGGTGGACCAGAATGTCCAGCTGGGCGATGAGATCGAGGTCGAGGTCGTGAAGGTCAACGACGGTGAGGGCAACGTGCTGCTCAGCCAGCGCAACATCGTCAACCGCAAGGCCTGGGAAGCGCTCATGGCCAAGCATGAGGCCGGTGAGTATGTCGAGGGCGTCGGCAAGGAGGCCGTCAAGGGCGGCCTGATCGCTGATGTCGGCGGCATCCGCGCCTTCGTGCCCGCCAGCCAGCTCGCCCCCCGCTACGTCGAGAAGATCGGCGATTTCGTGGGCAAGGATATGCGGCTGAAGATCATCGAGGTGGACAAGCAGAAGAAGCGCATCGTCGCCAGCCGCAAGGCCGTGATGGCGGAGGAATCCGCCGCCAAGAAGAAGGAAGCCTGGGAGAAGCTGGAGGAGGGCGTGGTCATCCACGGCATCGTCCGCCGCCTGACCGACTTCGGCGCCTTCGTGGACGTGGGCGGCGTGGATGGCCTGGTGCACATCACCGACCTGAGCTGGGGCCACATCAAGCACCCCTCCGAGGTCGTCAAGCCCGGTCAGGAGATCGACGTCAAGGTGCTCAGCCTCGACCGCGACCGTGAGCGCATCCAGCTCGGCTACAAGCAGCTCATGCCCCATCCCTGGGACAACGCCGCCGAGAAGTACCCCGTCGGCTCCATCGTTGAGGGCAAGGTGGCCCGCCTGACCACCTTCGGCGCCTTCGTGGAGCTGGAGCCCGGTCTGGATGGCCTGGTGCACATCAGCCAGTGCGCCCTGACCAAGGTCGCCAAGGTGGAGGACGCCGTGACCGAGGGCAGCATCGTCCGCGTGAAGGTGCTGGGCGTTGACACCGACCAGAAGCGCATCAGCCTGAGCATCCGTCAGGTGCTCGAGGATGAGGCCATGGAGTCCTCCATGGACACCGAGGAGTTCGAGCTCGTCAACCCCGAGGATGTGCAGGAGTAAGACGCATCGGCTTTCCTGAGGAATGAAATGACAAGACCGCCCGGGGCTTCGGCCTGCGGGCGGTTTTTCACGGGGAGGGTGAAACGGATGCTGGCTGGATTTGTGATCTGGAGCGCTGCCGCCGCCGTGCTTCTGGGCATTGGCCTGCGCACCCGGCGGGCGAAGGAGGCGGCCCGGTTCTTCTCCGTCGGCGCGGCGCCCCGGGTGGGGGACGTGGCGGGCTACAACCGGGCCGTGGGCAGGCTGTGGCTCGTCGCGGCGGGGGGAATGGAGCTGCTGGGCGTGCCGCTGCTGTTCCTGGAGCAGAACGCGCCGGCGGTGCTGCTGCTGATTCCGGCGGTCGTGGCGCTCGTGGTCGGGATGATCGCGGCCTATGACAGGATCACCCGGCGGTACGCGGGCCGGGCGGACGGGTGAGATGCGACCCCAAAGGCCCCGGGGCGGGGCTTTTTTTCGTGGGGCGGGGCGCGTCATTTTCGCCGGGCGAAGTCGTGGGCGGCGCGGAGCCAGGACAGCAGCTCCGCGTCCGGGGCGGCGGTGAGGAGCAGGTGGTGCGTCCAGCGTCCGGGATGGGGCTCCGTGCGGACGGCGACGCGGGGGCTGTCGAGGGGGCCGGGCAGGCCCAGCGTCAGCGCCAGCCACACCGGTGGCAGCGCCGCCTTCGGGCCCACCCGCGCAAAGGACACACAGGCGAACACCCGGGGACAGGTGAAGGTGATCTGCGTTTTCTGCACCCGGAAGGCCACGTCGGGGGACAGGGACAGGAGCGCTTCGCGCAGGGGCTCGTAGAGCACAAGGGCCGGGGCGTGATCGGAAAAGAACAGCAGCTCGTCGGGCGTGAGGGGCGGCATGGGACACCTCCTGCGGGTCGGTCGGTGGTCGGTCAGCGGGGGAGCAGCGACTCGGCGGCGCGGATGGCGGCGCGCATGGCGGTGGGGCAGGTCAGGCCGCGCAGCTCCTCCAGCGTCACGAAGCGCCAGCCCTCCGGGGCCGCCGTCGCCTCCGTGCGCAGGGCCCACAGCTTCATCTGCCACACCTGATGGGTGAAGATGTGCCGCGCTTCGCCCAGGGGCTCCGCGTCCGTGACCCGCAGCCCCGTCAGGCGCTTCACGGCGCCGGGCAGCTGGGCGGCGGTGCGGTGGCCCTCCGTCATGGGGAACACCCAGAGGCCCTCCAGCATGGGCTCCGTCCGGCGGCGCACCAGCAGCCGGTCGCCTGCGCGGAGGAGGCACACGTCCCAATCCAGCGCCTTCGGCGGCTTCTTCCGGGGCAATACCGGCAGCTCCTCCGGGTCGCCCTGGGCGCGGGCACGGCACAGGGGGCTCAGCGGACACCGGTCACAGTCCGGGGTGCCCGGCACACAGATGGTGGCCCCCAGGTCCATCATGGCCTGATTGAAGTCCCCGGGGCGCAAAGGGTCCACCAGCGCGGCGGCCTGCGCGTCCAGCGAGCGGCGGACGCTGGGGATGCCCACGTTCTCCCGCAGGTCCATCAGGCGGCTCACCACCCGGATCACGTTGCCGTCCACCGCCGCCACCGGCTGGTTGAAGGCGATGGACGCAATCGCGCCCGCCGTGTAGGCACCGATGCCCTGAATGCGCAGCAGCTCCGGCACCGTGGCGGGGATGACGCCGCCATACTCCCGCATCACCTGCTGCGCCCCCAGCTGCAGGTTCCGGGCCCGGCGGTAGTAGCCCAGCCCCTCCCACTGCTTCAGCACGGCCTCCTCCGGGGCCTCCGCCAGCGCCTTCACGTCCGGAAAGCGCGCCATGAAGCGCGGATAGTACGCCCGCACCGTCTCCACCCGCGTCTGCTGGAGCATCACCTCGCTGACCCAGGTGGCGTAGGGGTTCCGCACGTCCCGCCACGGAAGAAGGCGGCGGTGGGCGTCGTACCAGGGGAGGAGCAGGGAACGGAGTTCCTTTTCCATCAGGGCATCATCCTTTCGGGGTCTAATTGTAACATAAAAATGAAATTTTGCATAGGCGAAAGAAAAATTGTGGCGGGGGCTTGACAAACGCCTTCAAGTGGCGTATAGTAAGCACTGTGATTAGCACTCGACCGGGTTGAGTGCTAACAAGCCCACTCGATAGCAGGAGGAAATGGTTGAAATGAAAGTGAAGCCTTTGTTCGACCGCGTGGTCATCAGGAATGTGGAGGCCGAGGAAACCACCAAGGGTGGCATCATCCTCACCAGCGCCGCCAAGGAAAAGCCCCAGATGGCGGAGGTGCTGGCGGTCGGCCCCGGCGGCGTTGTGGACGGCAAGACCACCACCATGTGCGTGGAGGTCGGTCAGAAGATCATCTACAGCAAGTATGCCGGCACCGAGGTCAAGATCGACGGCGAGGAGCTCATCATCGTCAAGATGAGCGACATTCTGGCGGTCGTGGAGTAACGCCCACGCGCCGGCGGGGCGGCTCCGCAATGTGGCCCGCCGCTTCCCGCGTCTGAAGGGTCCGCCGATGCCGGCTCCGCGCCGGGCGGCAGGACGAATAGCAAGCAAAAAGGAGTGCTGATTCTTATGGCTAAGCAGCTGCAGTATGGCGAGCAGGCTCGTCATTCCCTCGAAAAGGGCGTCAATGCCCTGGCGGATACCGTCAAGATTACCCTGGGCCCCAAGGGCCGCAACGTGGTGCTCGACAAGAAGTACGGTTCCCCCCTCATCACCAACGACGGTGTGACCATCGCCAAGGAGATCGAGCTGGAGGATCCCTTCGAGAACATGGGCGCTCAGCTGGTGAAGGAAGTCTCCACCAAGACCAACGACGTGG